>JBFIDI010000083.1:0-15267 GCA_041581405.1 Burkholderiaceae bacterium | reverse complement strand
GGCGTCAAGCCGGCGATCGACTTCCTCGAGAACTCCGGCGTCACCTGCCTGCAGGGCGTGCTGACGGACGAGCACCTGCAGACCAGCGTGCCCGGCATCTACGCGGCCGGCGACTGCGCCGAGGCGTTCGACAAGGTCAGCAACAAGACCATCATCAGCGCCATCCAGCCCAATGCCGCCGAGCAGGCGCGCGTGGCGGCGCTGAACATGGTCGGCCGCACGACGGCGCTCAAGGGGGTGACCCAGATCAACGTGCTCGACACGCTGGGCCTGATCTCCACCAGCTTCGGCAACTGGGAAGGCGTGCCGGGCGGCGAACACGTGGAGCTGACCGATGCGTCCGCCGGCCGCCACCTGAGCCTGCAGTTCAAGGACGACGTGCTGGTCGGCTGCAACAGCGTCGGCTGGACCGACCACGTGGGCGTGATGCGCGGCCTGGTCGAGGGGCAGATCCACCTGGGCGCCTGGAAGGACACGCTCAAGAAGGACCCGACCCGGCTGATGGACGCCTACCTGGCCAGTGCGCAGGCACAAAGTGGCTGGAACGGCGCCCAGGACGAGCGACGCAGGTAAAGTTGCGGCATGAAGATCACGCTCAAGCTGTTTGCGTCGCTGACCGACTACCTGCCGCCCGCCGTCAAGTACACCAACATGCTGGAGATGGACGTCGCGCCCGACGCCAGCATCAGCCAGATCATCGCGCCGATGGCGCTGCCGGAGAAAATGGTGCATCTGGTGCTGGTCAACGGAAAATACGTCGAGCCGCAGGACCGGCTGACCCGCACCCTGGCCGAAGGCGACGTGCTGGCCATTTGGCCACCGATTGCCGGCGGCTGAGCGGGAACCGCCGCCGCCGCGCCAGCGGCCATCCGACCGTGTCCCGGCAACGGGACCAGAGCGAGACCATTGCATGCAAGCGTTTTACGCAGAGAACTTCGATCGCGAGATGGGGTGCACCGAAAAGGAGTGGCTGGGCTGGTTACCCCAGGCCATGGGCCCGCACCCCTACAAGCTGGTCTCGCAGGCCGTCACGGCCGACATCGACGGCGGCCACCTGTCGTTGTCATGGCGCGTCGGCGAACCGCGCGCGATCGCGCTGGCGCGGATTCCGCGGCTGCTGGTCAGCTTCCGGTTCTCCGGCCTCGACGAGGCGCAGCGTTACCGTTTCATGAAACGCTTCGACCTGTACATGCAGCGCGGCGGCGGCTGATCGCCGTGCGGGGGCTGCGGCCGCGTCTTCGATAATGCGTCGATGCCGACGACCACTTCCCCGACCATTCCTTCCGTGCCGCCCACCATGAGCGGCGTCCAGCTGACCGGCCACGGCGATCTGGACCGCCTGCAGTGGAGCGACGCCATTCCCGTTCCCCGGCCGGCACGCGGCGACGTGTTGATCCGGGTGCGTGCGGCCGGCGTCAACAACACCGACATCAACCTGCGCACCGCCTGGTATTCCAAGGGCGAGGGCGCGGCCCAGGATGCCGCATGGTCCGGCACCCCGGTGCAGTTCCCGCGTATCCAGGGCATCGACGCCTGTGGACACGTGGTGGCGGTCGGCGAGGGTGTCGACGCCGCGCGCATCGGCGAGCGGGTGCTGGTCGAGCCCTGCCTGCTGCAGGCCGGCGGCAAGGACCTGGCGCAGCCCTGGTTCCTCGGCTCCGAATGCGACGGAGCGTTTGCGCAGTACCTGGTCGTCGCGTCGCGTCATGCCTACCGCATCGACAGCACGCTGGACGATGCCGAACTGGCCTCGTTCCCGTGTTCCTACTCGACCGCCGAGAACATGCTGACGCGTGCCGCGGTGGCGGCCAGCGATCGTGTCCTGGTGACCGGTGCGTCGGGTGGCGTGGGTTCGGCGGCGGTGCAACTGGCCCGTGCCCGGGGCGCCGAGGTGATCGCCATCACCAGCGCCGACAAGCGCGACGCCTTGCTGGCACTGGGGGCCTCCCGGGCGCTGTCGCGCGACGAGCAACTGATCGACTCGCTCGGTCGCAACAGCGTCGATGTCGTCATCGACCTCGTGGGCGGCGACCAGTGGCACGACCTGCTCGAGGTGTTGCGCAGTGGCGGCCGGCTGGCGGTGGCGGGCGCCATCGGGGCGCCGACGGTGCCGATCGACATCCGCACCGTCTACCTGAAGGACTTGTCGATCTTCGGATGCACGGTGCTCGAGCCGCAGGTGTTTGCCAACCTGGTCTCGCGCATCGAAAAAGGCGAGGTGCGTCCTCTGGTGGCCAGGACGTATGCACTACGCGAGATCCGCCAGGCGCAACAGGACTTCCTGGCCAAGCGCCACGTCGGCAAGATCGTGCTGACCGTGCCCGACTGACGGCGGGGCCGTCGCCGGCCCTGGTGCGGAACTCCTGCACCGGGCCGTGCACGGACGGGTGCCGTGGCCCGCTCGCGGGGCGGTCGACGGCCCGATGCGGCCGTGTTTGCATCGATCTGGTGCAAGGCGCCCGCGCAAGGTGCGCGTGTACCGATCCGGTGCGTCGGACCCCCCGGTCGCTCAGGCCAGCACACCGAGCGGCTCGGGTGCCGGCAACGCCCGCCGGACCGGGGATGGGGCGGCGATGACGCGGTCGAGCAGCCATGCCTGCAAGGCGTCGGCGGGCATCGGGCGTGCGAACAGGTAGCCCTGCAATGCGTCGCAGCCCGATTGCCGCAGCAGCGCGGCTTCGGCCTCGTTCTCGACCCCTTCGGCGACGACCTGCATGCCCAAGGCATGGCCGAGGCCGATGATGGCCTGCGTGATCGCGCGGTCCGCCGGGTCGTGCAACATGTCGCGCACGAAACTCTGGTCGATCTTGAGCTTGTCGATGGGAAACCGGTGCAGGTAGTTCAGGCTGGAATAACCGGTGCCGAAGTCGTCGATCGCCAGCGTGACGCCGAGCGTCTTGAGCCTGTGCAGGGAATCGACGGTCGACAAGGAGTTCTCCATCAGGAAACTCTCGGTCAGTTCCAGCTGCAGCATGCGCGGATCGACCTCGTGGCGGCGCAGCATCTGCGCCAGGGCCTGCGGCAGGTTCTTGTCGCGCAGCTGGATGCTCGACACGTTGACCGACACCGTCAGCGGGGCGATGCCCTGGCGCAGCCAGGCCGCATGTTGCCGGCACGCCTGCTCCAGGATCCAGGCGCCGATCGCCATGATCTGGCCAGACTCCTCCGCGATCGGAATGAAGGTGGCGGGCGAGACCATGCCGCGCACCGGATGGTGCCAGCGAACCAGCGCCTCCACGCCGATCACGTCGCCGTTCCTGCCGTCGAGCAGGGGCTGGTAGAACAGCTGCAGTTCGTCCCGCTCGATGACCTGGCGCAGGTCGTTTTCGATCGACAGCCGCTGCTGCGCCTGGGCATGGAGCTCCGGCGTGAAGAACATGGCCATGTTGCGACCACGCGACTTGGCCTGGTACATCGCGGCATCGGCATGGCGCATCAGGTGGTCGACGTCGCGCCCGTCCTGCGGAAACACCGAGATGCCGGCGCTGCACGACACATGCAGCTGGACGCCCTCGACCAGGTGCGGCTGGCGAATGCCTGCGACGATGCGATCGGCAACGATGTGCATGATCTCGTCGTTGTCGCGCGCGCCTTGCAGCACGATGACGAATTCGTCGCCTCCCAGGCGGCAGACCGTGTCGCCGGCGCGTACCGTGTCGAGCAGGCGCCGGGCGACGGAGCGCAGCAGGCCGTCGCCGACATGGTGGCCCATCGAGTCGTTGATGTTCTTGAACCGGTCCAGGTCGATGAACACCACCGCCACCGGCGTGTGGTTGCGCGTCGCCTGCTCCAGCGCCATGGTCAGGCGTTCCAGGCACAACGCGCGGTTGGGCAGGTCGGTGAGCCCGTCGTGATGGGCCAGGTGGTGGATGCGTTCCTCGTTCGCCTTGTGTTCGGTCATGTCGACGCACGAGGTGACCATGTGCGTGATCTGGCCCGTGGTGTCGCGCACCGCGTTGGATACCATCCAGGCCGGATAGTCGGTGCCGTTCTTGCGCCGCAGCCAGACGTCGCCCTGCCAGGATCCGCGGATGATCGTCTGCTGCCAGAGGCCTTCGTAGAAACTCGTCTCGTGGCGCGGGGAATGCATGAACTCGGGCGTGCGCCCGGCCACTTCGCTCAGGTCCCAGCCGCCGCTCTTGGCAAAGGCCATGTTGGCGATCAGCAGCCGCCGATCGACGCCGAAGATGGCGATCGCCTCGGATGAGGATTCGAACACCTTGGCCCACAGCTGCAAGCGTTGTTCGAGCGACTTCATCTGGCCGATCGGCGTGAACACGGTGAGCATGGCCGGCGCGCCCTGGTAGGTCAGCCGGCGTCCGGACAACAGGGCCCAGCGCCGGATCGGCGAACCGTTCGCGTCCACGCCGGTCTGCCATTGCACTTCGAATCCGTCCACGGCGTCCTCGTCGCTCATGCGCTGGAAATAGTGTGCGCGCGCGGCCGGTGTCAGGGCCTTGATCCACGGATCGCCGTCGTGTCCGCCGAGCCAGGACGCGGCCGGCCGGTTGGCGTGCAATATCCGGTGCTCGGGGATCGAGGTGACGATCAAGGGGCTGGGAAACGACGCCAGCAACGCGTGTTGCGCCTCCTGTGCGCGCGCGGTGGCGGCCAGGTCCTCCCGCGCGGCGCGCACCAGGTCGAGGTCGGCCAGCATGCTGTTGAAGGCCGTCACCAGATGCCCGATCTCGTCGCGGCTGTCGTGCGTGGCGCGCACGGAATAATCGCCGGATACGCTGACCTGGTCCGCCACCGCGGCCAGCGAGCGGATCGGACGCGAGATCTGGCGCGCGATGAAATACACCAGCGCCAGGATGATCAGCAGCAACACGGCCGCCGTGCCCAGGTGCAGCCACATCCGCGCCAGCAGGTGCGAGATGCGGGCCTCGAGCAAGGTGTCCAGGCTGGTGCTGGTCTGTTGCCAGGCGCGCAGCATCTTCGCGCCGGTCTCCGCGTGCAGGCGGGCCACGGCGGTTGCATCGGGCGCATTGGCCGTCGTGCCGTCATAGCCCGTGAGCCGCTGGAACCGGTCGAGCGCGGTAAACAGTTCGGCGAAGGAGGGCGACAACTCGTCGCGCAGTCGTACGGGACCGGCCGCCAGTGCTTCCGCGTAGTCCGAGCGGATGCCCTTGATCGTCGCGGCCAGCCGTCCTTCGGAGATCAGCATCTCGTTGAGCAGCACGGCCCGCGCTTCGCCGGCACTCGCGGCGAATTCGACCGACTTGCTGGCCAGGCGTCCGATCAGGTCCTGCAGTTCGGGAAAACGCAGCACCAGCAGCGACATCGTGTAGTAGCTGTCCAGATCGGGATCGAGGATCAGGTTCGACTGGTTGCCCACGCGCGTGATCAGTTCCCGGCCGGCGTCCTGGACGGCGGCATGGTGCTGCGTATCCAGCCGCTGCATGCCTTCGAGCGTGCGCAGTTGCGCGATCAGCGCGGCGCTATTGTCCTGGCTCGCCATGCCCTGGCCATGCCGCTGTTCGGCCGCGGCCAGCGTGTCCGCCCATCGATCGAGCTGTTCCTGCGACGGCGCTTCGCTGGCGGGCTTTCCATGGGCCCCCAGCACGATGGGCACCTGCAGGCCGGTGAGCACATCGCGCACGTCCGCGATGTAGGCACTGCCGGCCACCTCCTTGCGTGCGAAGTTGATCGCGATGTATTTCTCGTTGATCAGGATTCCCGAGACGTAGATCACCGCGCTCAGGTCCAGCAGGTAGATCAGCAGCAGCTTTCTGCCGACGGGCAGACGGCCCACGAACCTCGAGAAAATGCCCCTCATTGCGCCAGCTCCAGTCGATCCGATTCCGGTTGCGACCAGACGGAACCTGAGCGCTTATGGGTCGTTGCCGGGGCGGGGCACTGCCCGCGCCGGCCCTGGCATGGTGCAAATAACGTGCCAGTGCCGGCCGGGCACGGCGCAACCGGGCCGGCGTGGTCGCTACACTGCTGCCCAGCACAAGGAGCAGACCCATGGCGACCCAGGCCGAAATCGCGGAATTCCTGAGACGCGAGTTCCCGCAGAACAAGTCCACCGTCGAGTCGGTGGGTGAGCGCATGGCCACGGTGCGCCATCCGGTCGGGCAGGCCGAGCTGCGTCCGGGGGGCACGGTATCCGGCCCGGTCATGATGACGGTGGCCGACGTGGCCCTGTATGTCGCGATCCTGGGCGAGATCGGCATCGTGCCGCTGACCGTGACGACCAGCCTGAACATCAACTTCATGCGCAAGCCCGCGAGTGATCGCGACATCATCGGGGTCTGCAAGCTGCTCAAGCTCGGCCGTACGCTGGCCGTGGGCGAGGTCGCCATCTACTCCGAAGGCTTGCCGGAGCCGGTGGCGCACGCGGTTGGCACCTACGCGATTCCCCGCTAGCATCGGGCGTCATGCTCTTGCGGCGCGTCGCCATGCAGTGTCCGGCACGGGGCCCGTCCCGTGCGACGGGCCGCGCCGGCGCAGGTGCATGGGCCTGATCCCCTCGTGATGAAGCCGCATTTCCTGTATTTCGCCTACGGCTCGAACCTGTTGTCGTGCCGCCTGCGAGCGCGCACGGCCTCGGCGCAGCCGGTCGGTCCCGCAGTGCTGCGCCATCACGCGCTGCGCTGGCACATGGCCTCGGCGGACGGCTCGGGCAAGTGCGACGTGGTCGCGCTGGACGACGACGACGCGGCCGTGCACGGCGTGGTGTACCGCATCGAGCTGGCCGAGAAACATCTGCTCGATCGCGCGGAATCCCTGGGCGTGGGTTATCGCGAGGAACGGGTGACGGTGGACCTGGACGGACGCCAGACCGCGGCCTGCGTCTACCGGGCGCTGCGGATCGATGCCGCCGCCGTGCCGTACGACTGGTACCACGCCCTGGTGCTGGGCGGCGCCCGCGAGCACGCGCTGCCGACGCACTACCAGCGGCAGCTTGCCGCGGTGAAGACCCGGCCGGACCCGGATCCGCAACGTGCGTCGCTGCATTTCGCGCTGGTGCGTGGCGCGGGCGTCGACCGGCCGATGCACCAGCCATGAACGCGGTGCGGCCATGTGAGCTGCCCGCGGCGGCCTTGCTGCACGACAGCGTGGCCCAGGGCGCCTATGCCGACTGTTTCTGCATCGACGTTCCGGTGCCGGTCTCGCACGCCGCGTTCGTCGAGGCGTTCTACACCACGGCCGTGTTCCGCGTCGAACGCTGGATCCTGCGCTGGGCCGTGTCCCGGCCATCGACCGACGCGGACGCGCGTCGGTTAGCCAAAGGTGCCTGCGACACCTTTGCCGCCTGGATCGTGCGCGGGCGCGCCCCCGATCAGCTGCACCTCGTGGACGTGACCGGCCGCACCCAGTCGTGGTTGATGGTGGCCGCCGTCGCCAGCGACGGCGCAGCCGCGGGGACCCGGCTGTATTTCGGTTCGGCCGTGATGCCGGCACGCGGCCGCGCGACGGGTCCGGCGCGCAGGGGCTGGCTGTTCCGCGCCCTGCTCGGGTTCCACACCGTGTACTCGCGCATCCTGTTGTCCGCCGCGCGATCGCGTGTACTGGCGATGTATCGGGGCTGACTCCCGGGGCATGCGGCGCGCCATTGCCGTATGCTGTCGACTCCCCATTTATCCCGCCTCAGCCCGCATGTCATCCCGGATCATCGTTGCCCTCGATGTCGATACCCGCGACGAGGCCCTGCAGCTGGTGCGCCGGCTGGGGCCGGCGGCCGGACACTACAAGGTCGGCTTGCAGCTGCTCACCCTTGCCGGTCCCGACCTGGTGCGCGAGCTCGTGGGCATGGGCAAGCAGGTGTTCCTCGACCTGAAGCTGCACGAGATACCGAACTCGGTGGCCGCCGCAGTGCGTGCGGCCGCGCAGCTGGGCGCCGGCATGGTGTCGGTGCACGCGTCGGCCGGATCGGCGGTGTTGCGTGCCGCGGCCGAGCAGGCGCGATCGGTCGGCGGGATCCGCGTGTTGGCGCTGACGGTGATCACCAGCCTGCGTGACGACGACCTGCCGGAGATCGGCCTGGCGCCGTCGGTGCGCGAGCAGGTCTGCCGGCTGGCGCGTCTGGCCAGCGCACAGGGATGCGACGGCGTGATCGCGTCGGCGCAGGAGGCCCGCTGGCTGGCGCAGCTGCTGCCCGCGCACAGCCTGATCGTCACCCCCGGCATCCAGCTGGCCGGCCAGGGCGGCCACGACCAGTCGCGCGTGGCGACACCACACGACGCGCGCGACGCCGGAGCGACCCACGTGGTGGTGGGGCGGGCGATCACGCAGGCGCCGGATCCGGCGCAGGCCTTTGCCCGGGCCTGTGCCGAATTCGCGCCGTCGGACTGAGCGTCGTATCGCCATCGGCCGGACACGGTGTATCGTGTGCCCATCGTCTAACCGGAGTGTGTTCCATGGGTGTTGATCCGATTCCCCTGTCCGCGGACACGGTGCGAGCCTTGTCCAGTGTCACCACCGCCACGCTGACCACGGTGCTGCTCAAGAAGGGGCTGCGCAACGTCTGGATGCGCGGGGCCCGGCCCTTGAAGAAGAACCAGCCGCGTCTGGTCGGGCGGGCGTTCACGCTGCGCTTCGTGCCCGCGCGCGAAGACCTGGCCACGCCGGCGTCGTGGGGCGCGCCGATTTCCACGCGCGCCGCGATCGAGTCCATGCCGGAGGGCTGCATCGCCGTCGTCGATGCCATGGGCGTGACCGATGCCGGCATCTTCGGCGACATCCTGTGCGCGCGCATGCGCAAGCGGGGCGTGGCCGCCCTGGTGACCGATGGCGTGATCCGCGACATCGACGGCGTGCTCGAGACCGGCCTGCCGGTCTGGTGCCAGGGCACGGCTGCGCCGGCATCGGTCGCCGGCCTGACCTTCGTGGCCTGGCAGCAACCCATCGGTTGCGGCGGTGTCGCGGTTTTTCCGAACGATGTGGTGGTGGTGGACGCCGACGGTGCGGTTTTGATACCCTATGCCATGCTCGACGACGTCGTGCAGGCTGCGCTCGACCAGGAGTTGCTCGAGGGCTGGATCATGAAACAGGTTCATGACGGCATGGCCCTGCCGGGCCTGTATCCGCCCAACGCGGAAAACAAGGCTCGCTTCGAGGCCTGGGCACGCAGCCGGAGTTGACGGCCGGCCCGGTGCGTCCGGGCCATGGTGGGCGCTGTCCAATTCGTTACGCATCTTGCACCTTGCGCGGCGTCAGCGCGCGGGGATCTGCCTACCATCGACTACTTTACAAGGAGAAATCACCCATGGCATTGCAGTCCCCCTTTTTCGGCAAGCGCGACACCGAAACCACCGGCTTGCGGCGGCCCACGACGATGGCGCAACCCAACGTCCACCACGGCGTACAACCGTCGTCCGCCGCTGCCGGTGCGTCTGCGTCGTCGCCGGCACCGGCTGCGGTCGCGGCCGTGCCCGCCGCTGCAGGCGAGACGACACCCGAGACCACACCTTCCGGCGGCAGCCGCCTGACCGTGGGACCCAACATCAAGCTCAAGGGCGTCGAGATCACCGATTGCGACACCTTGTTCGTCGAGGGTACGGTCGAGGCCACGATGGACTCGCGGTTGATGCAGATCGCCGAATGCGGCGCGTTCAAGGGGTCGGCCTGCATCGACATCGCCGAAATCCATGGTCACTTCGACGGGGACCTGACGGTGCGCGACAAGCTGATGGTCTATTCCACCGGCAAGATCACCGGCAAGATCCGCTACGGCAAGCTGGTCGTCGAAGAGGGCGGCCAGTTGTCGGGCGAGGTGATCTTCGGCACCGCCGAGTCGTCGTCGACCAAGCCGGCGGCGCGGGAACGCGCCGGACTGCAAGCCGCCTGAGCGTCGCACGCACGGCGCCCGGCCCGCGTCGTCGGGCCTGTGCCGACTGGCGCCGCATCGCCGCGCTACCATCGTCCATCGGTGGCTGGATGTGTCGCGAGGAGATGCCAGATGCGCAAATGGACCCGACGTCGGGTGTTCTCAGGCTTGGGCGTGGCCGCGGTTGCGGTCGGCGCCGGTGTCTACTGGGCCGCGCGTCCGACGCCCGCACCCATCGGTTTTGCCGTCGCGCCGGATGAACTGGACGCGGCCCGGCAGTTGCTGGCGCGGCATCCGGCCTTCGACGCGCATGCGCACCCGGGGCGCAGCTTCGTCGACGGGGCGCAAAACCTGTCCGGACTGGTCTGGATCTACGCCAGGCTGGGCAGCTTCGAGGACGACACCATCGCCGACATGCGCGCCGGCGGCCTGGCGGCCGCGGCGTTCGCGGCCGTCGCCGATTTCCAGGCGCTGGGATTGCAGGGCGAGGGGTTGGCCGCGGTGCGTGCATTCGAGCCCGGCGAGGCCTGGGCCAGCTACCGGCGCCAGATCGATCGCCTGAACAGCCTGGCAACCCGGGGGCTGGTGTTTCCGGTCAGGACCGTGGCCGATGTCGCCAAGGCACGCGCGGCCGGCAAGGTGGGCGCGATGCTGACCGTCGAAGGCGGCGATTTCCTCGAGGGCCGCGTCGACCGCGTCGCCCTGGCGTACGCCGACGGCGTGCGGTCCGTCACCCTGATGCACTACCGCAACAACGAACTCGGCGACATCATCACCGGCGAACCGGTGCACAAGGGACTGACCGCCGCGGGTGTTGCCGTGGTGCGCGAGATGAACCGGCTCGGCATGCTGGTCGACGTGGCCCATGCGTCCGAAGCGACGGCGCTGGGCGCCATCGACGCGTCGTCGCAACCGGTGATCGCCTCACACGTCCACGTCCACGGCAAGACCACGCATCCGCGCTTCATCTCGCGCGAGCTGATGCGCGCGGTGGTGGCCAGGGGCGGTGGCCTGGTGGGTGCCTGGCCGGCCGGCATCGCCATCGTCGACCTGCGCGGATTCGTCGACCGTGCGCTGGAACTGGTGGAACTGGCGGGTATCGACCATGTGTGCCTGGGTACCGACATGGACGCCAACTACAAGCCGGTGTTCGACACCTACACCCACCTGCCGCATTTCGTCGCCGGCCTGGCGCAACGCGGCCTGGCCGAGGCCGACATCGCCAAGCTCATCGGCGGCAACTACCTGCGGCTGCTGGACGCGGTGCAGTCCGCCGGCGCCTGAGCGGCGGCGGCATCACGGGGCGGGTCGGGTACGGAACCAGGCCGCGATGAACAACAGGCCGAGCAGGAAGTCGAGCGCGGCCGCGGCGACGGTGAGATCCGGCACCCGGTTCATCGCGTACAACACGAATACGGGTACCGAAAAAAGCAGCTTCTCTGCGATCGCGGGCAGCATGAACGTCCGGAACCGCGCCACGTCGCGCGCAATCAGCAGGAACACGAACTGCCAGGCCAGCGCGGTGCCGATGAAGCCGTAGAACTGTTCCGGATACGCCAGTGGCGCGGTGATCAGCCGGCCCACCTTCTGGTCCTGCACGTATTGCGGCAGCAGCACCGCAATGCCGTAGATGCCGCCCCAGAAGAAGACACGGCGGGCAAAGGCGTCGGGCTGGGTCGACATGGATCGGGCTCCTTCAGGCCGAACGTGACGGAACGGTGCTCACAGGGACATGTTGTCGATGTTGAGCCGGGTCTTCTTGACGTGTACCGAGATGATGGCGACCACCTCGTCGGGCTGGGCCGGGCGCAGCAGCTGTTCGGACTCGATCGACACCTTCGACACCAGCGAGTCGTCTTCCAGCAGGCAGAACATCGGCGACGGGTCGGCCTGCTCGGGCAGCTCGGTGCGTCCTTCCATCGAGCCATGCGGGACCCGCAGGCCGTCGAGCAGGGTCTTGAGCCGGTTGTCGATGTCGCCGCCATCGGTGATCAACATGCCGCGCGGTTGCTGGCGAAACAGCAGCACGGTCAGTTCGGCGTAGAGATTGAGCCGTTGCGTGACCAGCGGGGCGAACAGCAGCCCGCCTTTTTCGACGATCACCGAGGGTTCGCCGGGCCGGGGTGGATGGGACAACAACGGGCCGGCCACTTCCTTGAGGGGGTGTTCCTGCCACAGGCGCTCGAGTTGCGGATGCAGCGCGCGGCGGATCTCCCACTTGTGCGGCGACTTGGCGCCTTGCCCGCGCAGCGGGCCTTCGTAGATCAGGCGGAACTCCATGGTCGGCCGGTCCCGGCTCAGTCCTGCGCGCGGAAGCGCTGCTCCAGGTAGGCCAGCAAGGTGCGGATGGTCTGTGCTTCGCCGCCGACCGGCCGGCCGGCGCGCGCGGCGTCGTTCCATGCGAACAGGTCGATATGCAGCCAGTCCTGCGGCTCGGGAACGAAGCGTTCGAGGAACAGTGCCGCGTTGATGGCGCCGGCCATCGCGTTGCGGCCGGTATTGACGATGTCGCCGACGCTGCTTTCGATCCCGCCGCGGTAGGGCGCCCACAGGGGCAGATGCCACATCGGATCCTCGATGCGCAGCCCGAGGTCCACCAGCTGCCGTGCCGTTCCCATGGAACGGCAGAACAGCGCCGGCAGTTGCGGGCCGAGCGCGACGCGTGCCGCGCCGGTCAGGGTCGCCAGGTCGATGATCAGGTCGGGACCGGCCTCGACCGCATAGGCCAATGCGTCGCACAGGATGACGCGGCCTTCGGCGTCGGTGTTGCCGATCTCGATCTGCACGCCGGCGCGGGTCCGGATCACGTCGCCGGGCCGGTAGGCATTGCCGGCAATGGCGTTCTCGACCGCCGGTATCAGCAATTGCAGGCGCACCGGCAAGCGGAGCGCCATCACCATCGCGGCCAGGGCCAGGGCATTGGCCGCGCCACCCATGTCCTTCTTCATCTGCCGCATGCCGTCGGGTGTCTTGATGTCCAGACCGCCGCTGTCGAAACACACGCCCTTGCCGACGATGCTCAGCAGCGGGTGGCGCGCCTTGCCCCAGTTCAGTTCGATCAGCCGTGGCGCGCGGCTGCTGGCACGGCCGACCGCATGGATGGCGGGGAAGTTCTTCTTGAGCAGGTCGTCCCCCTGGATCTGGTTGACACGCGCGCCGTGGCGCTTGGCCAGCGCCTGCACGGCGCGCGCGAGATCCTGCGGCCCCATGTGTTCGGCCGGCGTGTTCACCAGGTCGCGCGCCATCGTGATCGCCTCGGCCTGCAGCATGCCACGGTCGGCGGCCGCGTCGGTGCGCAGCACCAGGGTGGCCGGCGCGCGTTTGCGCGCCTTGTAGCGGTCGAACGTGTAGGCGCCCAGCGACCACGACAGGGCGGCGATCTCCGGCGACAGCGCCAGTCCCTGATCGTCGAGCCGGTACACCTCTTCGGGCAGTGTCGATGGCAGTGCCGCGAGCGCGAACGGATCGCCGCCATGTGCGACGCCGGCAAACACCTGGGCCAGGCCGCCATCGGCATCCGGCACCAGCGCATGG
This sequence comes from Burkholderiaceae bacterium, assembly GCA_041581405.1. Lineage (GTDB taxonomy): Bacteria > Pseudomonadota > Gammaproteobacteria > Burkholderiales > Burkholderiaceae_C > CAISIP01. The sequence continues at coordinate 1,958 of JBFIDI010000083.1, read as the reverse complement.
CTGTCGGCCAGGCCGCGAAAACCCAGCGTGTCCAGCCAGGCCGCCGTGGCGGGCGGCAAGGTCGGCGCCAGCGCCTGGTAACGGTCCGCGTCGACCACCGTGATGGGTATGGCTTTGGCCGGGAGGTTCTTCTTCTGCTGGACGCTCATGGGACAGTGGCGGTTAGTCCGCGCTGACGGGGTCGGGGGGAAACGTGCCCGCGCGGGTGCGACCGCAGCCAGGGTCCCGCGACCGTGGCGGTCGGGGCCGGCATACGCGATCATGCTCGGGCGCTTGCATGGGCCGACTATAGGGGATGGGCGGGGGGATGGAAGGGGGCGGTGGAACCTCGCGCCAGGCCGGGTGCGTAGTAATGTGCTGTTACCACGACCGGGCAGGCCGGCGTCACACTGGCGGCTCCCAATCACTTCCTATCGGAGACAAGCATGACGCGCAAGATACTGATGCTGTGTGGCGACTACGGCGAAGATTATGAAACCATGGTGCCGTTCCAGGCCATGCTGGCCGTGGGTTACACCGTGCATGCCGTGTGCCCGGACAAGAAAGCCGGCGACCATGTGATGACGTCCATCCACGATTTCGAGGGTGCGCAGACCTATAGCGAGAAGCCGGGGCACCGCTTCGCGCTCAACGCCAACTTCGACGATGTCGTCGTCGACAAGTACGATGGCCTGCTGCTGCCCGGCGGCCGGGGCCCGGAATACCTGCGCCTGAACAAGCGCGTCATCGCCATCGTCCGGGAGTTCGGCGATGCGGGCAAGCCGATCGCCGCCGTATGCCATGGTGCGCAGATCCTGGCCGCCGTCCCGGGGCTGATCAAGGGCCGGCGCATCAGCGCCTATCCGGCCTGCCAACCCGAGGTGGAACTGGCCGGCGCCGAATACGCCGACATCGCGATCGACGCCGCGGTCACCGACGGCCCGTTCGTCACCGCTCCGGCCTGGCCCGCGCATCCGGCCTGGTTGTCGCAGTTCCTCGCGCTGCTCGGCACGAAGATCACGCATTAGGCCGCCACGACGCCGCCGTCGCTGCTGGACCTTGCCGGCGCCGGCGACTATGCTGGAGGGCACACGAAACCATTGTGCGGCTCCGGGAGGCAGAGACATGTGCCAGATTTTCATTCGCGCCAATACGCAAAGCTACGAGGCGACCACGCGCAGCATTCGCCTGCATGGCGTGGTCACCAGCGTACGGCTGGAGAACCTGTTCTGGGACACGCTGGAGGAGATCGCCGCGCGTGACGGCCTGACGGTTCCGCAGCTGCTGTCCACGCTGTACGACGAGTTGCTGCTGCATCGCGGCGACATACCCAACTTCGCCAGCTTCCTGCGCGTCAGTTGCCTGCGCTACCTGGCGTTGCAGGCGGATCGTCGGATTCCGCGCGACCTGAACATTCCCATCCGATCGCTGGACGCCGAAGCGGTCCTGCACGGTCTGCGGCCCAACCTGGTCCAGGACGAACTGAGCAGCGCCGCCTGACCGCGCGGCGCCCTGCGGCACGCCGTGCGCGCGGGCCGCTGGCGACATCACTTATCATCCGGCCATACGTTCATTCGACCACGGTCGGTGACACCATTTCAAACACAGCCAGCGCGGTGGCTGTGCGTGGCATGTCCGTTCTGTGTTCCAGTGTCGGAAGCCTCGGCACAGGGAGGCGCCGCATCGTCGAGGGACCATGCCCGTAGCCGTCAGCCAGATTCCTTACGGTTTTCAACGACAGGTCACCTTGTGGGCCTGCGTGGTGGTCGTGTTGACGGCGTTGCTGGTCCAGGTCGGGTGGGTCATGGGTTTCGCGACCCTGGAGTCCGTGGCCCAGGGCTGGCCGACCATGAAGGTCAACACCGCCATGGGTTTCCTGGTGGGCGGGATCGCCTTGTTCCTGTTCGGCTGGTCGCCGCAGCGCGGTCGTGTGTTGGCCTGGGTCATCCGGACGCTGGCGGGCCTGCTGATCCTGGTCC
>JBFIDI010000082.1:0-15276 GCA_041581405.1 Burkholderiaceae bacterium | reverse complement strand
TACCACCTGGGCAACCGCCACGTGCCGATCGAACTCAAGCCCGACCATCTGAAGATCGAGCCCGACCATGTGCTGGCCGACATGTTGCGCGCGATGCACCTGATCGTGCGCGAGGACACGCTGCCGTTCGAGCCGGAATCGGGCGCGTATGCGGCGCAGGGCCATGCCCATGCACACGGTGGCGACCACGACCATGGGCATCACCATGGTCACGACCACGCGCACGGCCATGGGCACGACGACGGCCATGGGCACGACGACGGCCATGGGCACGACGACGGGCATGCGCATGACCACGGTCACGACCATGGCCACGGTCACCGGCACGGATGAGCGCAATGCCTGCGGCCCACGCCGTGCCCATCGACGTCGGTGCGACCCCGGGCGCGGCCACCGACCTGCTGCAACTGATGTGGCTGGCCTCGCCGGCCCTGCCGATCGGCGGCTTCTCGTATTCCGAAGTGCTGGAGTCGGCCATCGAACGTTGCGACATGCGCGACGCGGCCGCGGTCGGTGCGTGGCTGCGCGACCAGCTGCACCTGGTCCAGGCGCGTGGCGACATGGCCCTGGTGGCCCAGGCGATCGCCGCGTGGCGGGTACCTGACCCTACGAGGGTGAACACACTCAACGACTGGGTGCTGCACACCCGCGAGTCCAGCGAACTGCGGCTGCAGACCGAACAGATGGGCCGCTCGCTGATGGACTGGTTGCGCCACCAGCACGCCGGCGATGCCGGGCGGGTCGCGTCGACCCGCGCCTGTGCCTCGCCCAGCTACCCGATCGCGTTCGCGCTGGCCGCTTCCGGCACCGGCGCGTCCGTCGCCGCCTGCCTGCACAGCTTCGCCTTCGGCTGGGCCGAAAACATGGTGCAGGCCGCGGTCAAGGCCGTGCCGCTGGGTCAGAGCGCCGGCCAGCGTATCCTGGCCGACCTGGTGCAGGCCATCCCGCAGGCCGTGACCGAGGCGCTTGCCATCGACGACGTCACCCGCCAGGCGTTCGCACCGATGTTCGCCATCCTGTCCGCCCAACACGAAACCCAGTACTCCCGATTGTTCCGATCATGAATACCACAGCGTCCACCACCATCACCACCACCCCGCCCACCTCCGCACTGCACCACATCGCCAACCGCAGCCGCAAGTTGCCGCCGCTGCGCGTGGGCATCGGCGGCCCGGTCGGCTCCGGCAAGACCACGCTGCTCGAGATGCTCTGCAAGGCCATGCGCGACAAGTACGACCTGGTCGCGATCACCAACGACATCTACACCAAGGAAGACCAGCGCATCCTGACCGTCAGCGGCGCCTTGCCGCCCGAACGCATCATGGGCGTGGAAACCGGCGGCTGCCCGCACACCGCGATCCGCGAGGACGCATCGATCAACCTGGAGGCGATCGACCGCATGCTCGGCACATTCCCGGATGCCGACATCGTCTTCATCGAGTCCGGCGGCGACAACCTGGCCGCGACCTTCAGCCCCGAACTCAGCGACCTGACGATCTACGTCATCGACGTCGCCGCCGGCGAGAAGATCCCGCGCAAGGGCGGCCCCGGCATCACCAAGAGCGACCTGTTCGTCATCAACAAGACCGACCTGGCGCCGCACGTCGGCGCCGACCTGTCGGTGATGGAGTCCGACACCCGGCGCATGCGCGCCACCGCTGGCGGCGACGTCAAGCCCTTCGTGATGACCAACCTGCGCACGCTGGACGGGCTGGCGGACGTCGTGGCGTTCATCGAGCAACGGGGCATGCTGGTCTCCGAAGGCTAGAATCCCGGCATTGGAAGCTTGGCCGAGCGGTTGAAGGCACCGGTCTTGAAAACCGGCGAGGGGTCAAACCCTCCGTGGGTTCGAATCCCACAGCTTCCGCCATGCACTGCCCCGCTCGGGGCACGACCCGATTCGTACACGTCCACAGACCCTTCGCCGGCCCACGCTGGACGCCAGCGAGTCACCCGCCGCGGGCATCCGGTGTCTACGTGGCGGCCGGCATCGCATCGCCGACACCGTCGCGCGGCAATACCACCGTGAACGTCGTGCCCTGTTCCGGCGACGAGGCCACGGACACGTCGCCGCCATGGGCCAATGCGATCTGGCGCACGATGTACAGCCCCAGGCCGACATTGCGCTGGCCGCTTTCGCGCGCGTCGCCCCGGATCATGGGGTCGAACAACTGGGGCAGCAGTTCGGCCGTGATCGCCGGCCCCCGGTTGTGCACAGCGATCCGTACCTGCGCACCGTCGACGCAGCTCGTCACGGCGATCGCGGCATCGGCTGCGCCGTACACGACCGCGTTGCCCACCAGATTACCCAGGACTTCGATCAGCCGGTCGGCATCCGCAGTGCACACCGGGTCGCCCGTGTGCGTATGCACCAGCCGGTGCGCCCCATGTACATCGGCAAGCTCGCTGACAGCCGCGGCAACGACCGCACACAGGTCGATGGTGCGCGGCGCGACCGTCAGCCCGCGGCCGAGTCGGGCTGCGGTGAAATCGAGCAGATCATCCACCAGGCGCTGGGCGCGTCGAACCGAGCTGCCGATGCGATCGAGCGCCGCAGCTTGCCGGGCATCAAGCGCGTCGCGACCCAGCAGCCTGGTATTCATCGTGATGGCCGCCAAGGGTGTGCGCAGGTCGTGACTGACAATGCCCACCATCTGCTCGGCGAAGAGCGCCCGGTCTTCCGCGGCTTCGCGCAGGCTGGCTGCAGCGGTCACATCCTGCATGATCCCGACGAAGATATCCGGTGCGCCGTGTGTGCCGCTCACACGGCGGCCAGTCGCGCGCACCATGCGCGACACGCCATCGACGCCATGCAGCCGGAATTCGCAGTCGTATTCGCCTGCCGGGTGTGCCAGCGCCAGCTGCAATTCCCGTGCTTCCCGATCCCGGTCCGCCGCGCCCATGGCGCGCGACACGTCGTCGCGATGCACCGCCCGCGGCACGTCGTGGCCCAGCAGCAACGACAAACGATCCTCGTAGCGACGCGCACCCGTGGCCGGATCGACCTCCCATACGAACAGATTGGCCGATGACAAGGCCAGGCGCAGGTGCCCCTCCGACTGCACATAGGCCTGATGTGCCGCCTGCTCCTTGGCCAGCAGTTCATCCGCCCGGCGCCGCGCCAGCAGCAATTCCCGCTCGTAGCGATGCCTGTCCTCGACCACCAGTGTCGCCACCGAATGGAAGACTCCGGCCGCATGTTCGCGGCGCACGGCATTCATCAGCATCGGCAGCGCATGACCGTCGCGATGCAGCACGTCGAGCTTGACTTCGGCCACCGACCCCTGCATCTGCAACAGCGGCAACCAATGGGTCTGGCAGAAGATGCGCCCGCCCACGCTGAGCAGGCTCTGCAAGCTGCGGCCATCGATCAGTTCTTCCGCCGAATACCCGGTCCAGCGGCAGAAGATACCGTTCGCGCGGACGATCGTGCCATCCGGCCTTGTGATCAGCAGTCCGCTGGCCGCCCCCTCGAACAGTTCGTGCGCATCCGGCAGGGAAAGCCGATCCAGCGTCATCGGGTCACGGCCGCAACCCGGCCAGGAACGCATCGATGGCGGCTGCCGTAGCCTGTGGCGCGCTGAGGTGGGGACAATGCCCCACGTTGTCGATGATCGCCAGCGTGCTGCCCTCGATATGCTGCTGCATGTAGGTCCCGACCGCCTGCGGCGCGATGATGTCGTCGCTGCATTGCAGAATCAAGGTGGGCGTGCGGATCTGGTCGAGCTCGCACCGATGGTCCGACAGGAAGGTCACGCGCGCAAAATGCTTGGCAATGTCGGGGTCGGTCCGGCAGAAGCTGTTGGTCAGCTCCTCGCCCAGCGCCGGTTGGCCCGGCGCCCCCATGATGGCCGGCGCCATGTTGCTGGACCAGCCGAGGTAGTTGGCCTCCAGCGTATCGAGCAAACCTTCGACATCGGCACGCGTGAATCCCCCGACGTAGTCACCATCGTCGACGTAGCACGGTGACGGCCCCACCATCAGGTGCGCGGCGATCGATCCGGGCGCGGTGCGATCCGCCAGCACCCCGATCATCGCGCTGACCGAATGACCGACAAACAGCACCGGCCCCTGCGCCGTCGCCGCGATGATCTCCAGCAGGTCGTCGGCGTATCCCTGCAGGCTTGCATATTTCGCACGGTCATATGCGGCCAGGTCGGACTGGCCGGCCCCGACCAGGTCGAACAGCACGACACGGTAACGCGCCGCATAGGCGGGTGACATGAGGCGCCACATGTTCTGGTCGCAGCCGAAACCGTGTGCGAACACCATCGTCGCGGGGCCGTCCCCGTGAACGTGTACGTTGTTGCGGCGCTGGATGATCGGGTCCATGGGATGCCTTCCTTGGTTGAACTGCGGATATTCGGTTGACCGCACCTGGTGCACCGTGCCGGCACGCATGTACGATGCACCCCAGTCGCAGCGCTCACGCTTCGGCGGACCCGCAACCCTGTCTCGACATCGCCAAGCGGGTTCTGGAGCCGCGCGAATCCGGACCCCGCGCCCGCACGAAGGCCCAGTATAGGCGCGCAGCAGCCCCTTCCCTGCGCATCCATCCCGGCGCACAATCCCCCCCATGCGGGCCACGAATCCTTTCCCTCAACCCGACGACGAACGCCGGGGGCCGATGCCGCCGGTGCCGGGTCGGCAGCCGCGCGAGGCTGGTCGTCAGCGGGCGATCCAGGCCGACACCACGAACACGAACGGTGTCGCGATCGCCGCGTAGCGGCAGCGGTCGAGCCAATACGCCACCACGGCGTTGCGGGCCTTGGTGCGGGTTATGCGGACCTGCACGTTTTCCAGCTCGAAGCCGCGGATCTCATCCTCGCTCAGGCCCAGGTCGGGCCGGTAGATGTTGCGCGGCTCGTTGTACAGCGTGGTCGTCGGCCGGGTCACGATGCAGTTCACCACCAGGTTGACCGCCACCACCACCAGCCAGGCGACGACGGCGGCCATGCCCCAGGCCATCGGACTGGCCGCGCCCTCCGGTTCGAACAACGCGGCCGCGTAGGCCAGTGCGCCGCCGATGGCCACCAGCAGCAGTGACAACAAGGTGTTGGCCTGCGCCAGCAGCACGTCGCCGGTCTGCAGGCGGCCCTTGAGGTGTTCCATCGCCGCGTGTTCGGCCCATTGCGCATAGTTCCAGGTCGACATGGCGTGCTCCTGCGGTTGTCGTGCCGTGGCGCGGCCCGGCAGGCAGACGCTGCTGCCCAGCCGCGCCGCCACGTCGACCAGGTCCTGCGCCTGGTCGATGTCGACGACGTAATGGTCGTTCGTGGTGTCCATGTGCAGCACCGATTCCGGATGCGCGTCCATGTAGTCGCGGCATGCCTGGTACCGGTCGCTCGCGAGAATCGTGCGCACCACCCGGGCGGACGCCAGCACCGGATTGCCGCGCCGCGTGCCATCGACCCGGGGCACGACGAAGTCGTGCTCCGCGCGCTGGCCGAATGCACCGATCACGTCGCGCAGGTCGGCCGCTGTCAGCAGCGGCTGGTCGCACAACACCAGCAACACCGCGTCCACGTCGGCAGCCACGTCTTGCAGGCCCCGCCGAACCGACGTGCCTTGCCCGCTTGCCGCATCCGGGTTGTGCAGCAAACGCACGCCGGTGGCGGCCACCACCACGGGGGCGATGGCGTCATGGTGGCCACCGGTCACCACGACGATGTCGGTGATGCCGGCGCCGCGCAAGGCATCGATCTGGCGCCGTACCAGCGGCACACCATCGACGCCGATCAGCGCCTTGGCCACGCCACCGAGCCGGGCACCCTGACCCGCCGCCAGGATGACTGCCGCGACGCGCAGCGGCGGCGCCGGCCGCTGCGGCTGCACGGGGCCTGGCACCTCCATCGTGGAGTCTCCCGCGCTCAACCGTTGGCGGAGCCGGCAACGACGCGGGGCGGCGCCGCGCCGCTGGAGCGGCCCGGGGTTGCGGCAACGGGCGCCTCGATCGCCATCATGTCCGGACCGGCACGGCGCGACGTCGCGACGCCGTTCTTGCATGCCAGGATCTCGGCCATGATGCTGACGGCGATCTCGGCCGGTGTCTTGCTGCCGATGGGCAGGCCTGCCGGGCCGTGCAGCCGGTCCATGGTGTCGGCGTCCAGGTCGAAATGCGTCATCAGGCGTTCGCGGCGCGCCGCCTGGTTGCGGCGCGAACCGATTGCGCCGACATAAAAGGCCGGCGACTGCAGCGCGTCGATCAGCGCCAGGTCATCGAGTTTGGGGTCGTGGCTCAGCGCGACGATGCAACTGCGCGGGTCGGGCGCGAACGCCTCGACCGCATCGTCGGGCATGCTGTCGACGACCATCACCTGCGGCTCGGGCCAGCGGCTGCGGTATTCGACGCGCGGGTCGCATACCGTGACCGCGAATCCGCACGACACGGCCATCGACGACAGGTATTCCGCCAGCGCGCCGGCGCCGATCAGCAACATGCGATAACCGGGTCCGAAGGTGTTGCACAGCTGCGTGTCGGACAACACCAGCATGTCGGCCGCGCCGCCGGCCTGCAGCCGCACCGAGCCGTCGCGCAGGTCCAACCGGCGCTGCACCAGGGTTCCGGCTTCGAGCGCGACAACGAGTTCGTGCAACTGCTGCGGATCGGGGTCGTATTCCAGCACCAGTTCCAGCGTGCCGCCGCATGGCAGCCCGAAGCGGTGGGCCTCGTCCGCGCTCAGTCCGTACACCAGGGTTTCGGGCAGGCCGTGCAGACGCGCGGTGTCGACACGCGCTGGCGCCGACGACCGCGGCGCCGCATGTACGCGCGTGTAGCGCTCGATCAGGTCGTCCTCGATGCAACCACCCGAGACCGACCCGACGACCGAGCCATCATCGCCGCGCAAGGCCATCACCGATCCGACCGGACGCGGCGACGAACCCCAGGTCCGGACCACGGTGGCCAGCATGGCGGCATGGCCTTGCGTACGCCAGGCCTGCAACTGACGCAACACAAGCAAGCTGAGGTTGTCCATCGGCCCTATTGTGCCCCGGACCGCGTCACCAGACGGCGAAGACCTGCCCGGTCTGACCGCCTTCGATGCTGCGCAGATACGCCTGGGCCACGCGCGCTGCAGGCACCGGCTCGAAACCGGCAAACAGTTCGAACACCGGTGGCGGCGACTCGGCCAGCACGCCGGGGCTGACGACGTTGATGCGGATGCCGCGCGGCAACTCGATGGCCGCGGCGCGGGCAAAACCCTCGATCGCCGCATTGGCCATCGTGAAGCCGGAGGCGCCGGGAATCGTGTGCTGCGTCGCGATGCCGGTCACCAGCGTGACCGAGCCGCCGTCGCGCAGATGGTCGCGCGCGGCCAGCGCCAGGTTGACCTGGCCAAGCAGCTTGTTGCACAAACCCTGGCCGTAGACGGACTGGCCCATCGGCGCCGGCCCGATCGTGTGCAGCGGCGCGAACCGGCCCAGGCCCGCGGCACAGGCGACCGCGACCCACCCGCCATCGCCGGGATCGGCAACCGCGGCAACGATGGAGTCGGTGTCGTCCAGGTCCAGGAACCGGTCGCAGCCCTCAGGGCCGGCGGTGACCACCTGGTAACGCGGTGCGAGCACGGCGTGAACCGCGCGGCCGACCAGGCCGGTTGCACCGACCAGCAGGATGCGCCCACGCGTAGCAGCCGTCGGCATCGCCACGGTCCGGTCAGGCCGTGCGCGACGCGATACGCGCCGTCGCCAGCAACTCGATGCGCATGCCCGGCGCCACCAGCGCCGCGACCACCGCCGTCGAGCGGCTCGGGTACGGCGCGCGGAACACCTCGCTGTAGACGGCGTCGACCGGCTTCATGTCGGCCACGTCGAGCAGATACAGCTGCACCTGCAACACGTCGTCCAGCGAGCCACCGGCGGCCTCCATCGTGCGCCGCAGGTTGTCCAGCGTCAGCCGGGTCTGGGCGGTGATGTCACCCTGCAGGATCTTGCCTTCGGCCGTGACCGGCCCGTGGGAGGTGTAGACCATCGGTCCGTCGCCGACGGCCCAGCTGAACGGCTGGCCCAGCGAGGGCAGTCCAGTGTCGATTTCATGTCGCATGGTGGGGGTTTCTCCAGTTGCGGGGCCGCGTGCTCACAGCCCCAGGTATGCCTGCCGGACCCGGTCGTCGGTCAGCAGGTCCGCGCCATCACCACTGAGGGCGACGGCTCCGTTTTCCAGCACGTAGGCCCGCTGGCACAGGCGCAGCGACTCGGCCACGTTCTGCTCCACCAGCAGGATGCTCATGCCTTCGGATGCGAGCATGGCGATGGTGCGGAACATCTGCTCGACGACGATGGGCGCCAGTCCCAGCGAGGGTTCGTCGAGCATCAGCATCACGGGCTGCGCCATCAGCGCGCGGCCGATGGCCAGCATCTGCTGCTCGCCGCCGGACAAGGTGCCGGCGAGCTGGCGCCGGCGCTCGGCCAGGCGCGGGAACATGTCGTAGATACGCGCCATCGTGCGCGCCTCGTGGCCCCGCGAGCGCCGCAGGATGGCGCCCAGCCGCAGGTTGCTCTCGACGCTCTGGCTGGCGAAGATCTGCCGGCCCTCGGGCACCTGGATCAGGCCGAGCTCGCAGATGCGGTCGGTACTCATGCCCAGCAGCGGAACACCGTCGAACGCTACCTGGCCGGCCGTGCCCTTGACCATGCCGGTGATGGTGCGGATCAGCGTCGTCTTGCCGGCGCCGTTGCCGCCGACCACGGCCACGGTCTCGCCGCGGCGGACCTCCAGGTCGATGCCGTCGAGCACGCGCATGCCGGCGTAGCCGGACTCCAGGCCGCGCACCTGCAACAGCGGTGTGGCTGCGGCCGTCGTGGCATCCGTCATGGCGCAGCCTCCATCGCGGCCGGTACGCCGGCACCGAAATAACATTCGATCACCTTGGGATCGTTGACGATGCGCTCGGGGTTGCCCTCGGCGATCTTCTCGCCGTGGTGCAGCACGACGATGGTTTGCGCGACCGCCATCACGACCCGCATCACGTGTTCGATCAGCAGGATGGTCAGGCCATCGGCATTGAGGTCGCGCAACACCTGGGCGATGCCGTCGGCCTCGGTCGGGCGCAGCCCGGCCATCACCTCGTCGAGCATCAGCAGGCGCGGCCGGGTTGCCAGTGCCTTGGCCAGCTCGAGCAGCTTGCGCTCCGGCAGCGCCAGCGCCGACGCGCTGGCGTGCGCCTTGGCGGCCAGGCCGATACGCTCGAGCACGGCCATGGCCTGGCGCTCGGCCGCGGCCACCGAATGCTCGCGCAACAAGGCGCCGACGACCACGTTCTCCAGCACACTCATGCCGGTGAGCGGGCGCACGATCTGGAAGGTGCGCGCAATGCCGCGTTCGCAGGCCTGCTCGGGCGTCAGGCCGGTGATGTCCTGGCCGTCGAACGTGACCCGGCCCGCCGTGCAGCGGGTCGCGCCGGCGATCAGGTTGAAGCAGGTCGTCTTGCCGGCACCGTTGGGACCGATCAGGGCCGTGATCGAGCCGCGTTGCACCGTGAAATCGACCGCGCTGACCGCCGTCAATCCCGAATAGACCTTGGTCAGGCCTTGCACCGTCAACAAACTCATTTCCTCCCCCCGATCCGCAGCCAGCGCGCCAGCGGCGGCCAGATGCCGTGCGGGGCGAACAACACGATCACCAGCAACACCGCGCCGTAGACGATGAGCTTGAGCCCGCTGATCGAGAACTCCTGCGCGAAGTCCTTGGACAGTTCGTTGAGCGGCTGGATCACGATCGCGCCCAGGATGGAGCCGAACAAGGTGCCCAGGCCGCCGACGATGGGCGCGATGATCAGGTCGATGCTCATGCGCATGCCCAGCACGCTGTCCGGGAACAGGCTGCCCTGGATCAGCGCATACCAGGCGCCGCAGACGCCGGTGAAGCCGGCGCTGAGCGCAGCGGCCAGCACCTTGACCCGGGTCGCCGGCACACCGATGGCGCGCGCCGCGTCTTCGTCCTCGCGCACCGCGCGCCAGTAATACCCGATGCGGCCGCGCACCAGCAGGGCGCAGGCCAGCCAGATCACGGCCAGCGTGACCAGCAAGGCCAGGTAGAAGAAACCGGCGTCACCACGCAGGCTCAGCAGCGGCCGGTTGTCGGCCGTCAGCGCGGGAAGGAACAGGCCGCCGTTGCCGCCGGCGAAGGCCCAGTGTTCGACCAGGATGCGGGCCAGTTCGGCAAAGGCGATCGTCAGCAACGCGAAATACACACCCCGCACCGCAAACCGGAAACCCAGTGCGCCAACCAGCGCACCGAACAAGGCCCCCACGCCAAACGCCAGCGGCAGTCCGAACCAGGCCGAGACTCCGAGCTTGGTGACCAGCAGGCCCATTGCATAGGCGCCGGCGCCGAAATGCAGCGCGTGCCCCAGCGACAACTGCCCCGCGTATCCCATCATCAGGTTCCAGGCCAGGCCGACCGACGCGAACAGGAACACCAGGGTCAACACCGACAACTCGAAGTCGTCGAGCAGCCAGGGGCCGGCCGACAACACGACCAGCAACAGCACCGCCAGTGGGGCGGAACGTTTATCGACCATGGCGCTACCCTTCGACCTTGCCGAACAGCCCCTGGGGGCGCAGCAGGATCACCAGCACCAGCAGGCCGTAACTGAACAGCGACTTCATCGACGGCGCCACCACCGTGGCCGCCAGGGCCTCGGCCAGGCCGATCAACAGGCCGCCGACCAGCGCGCCCGGCAGGCTGGCCAGGCCACCGACGATGACGATGATGAAGGCCACCAGCGTGAACTCGCCGCCGAGGTAGGGTTGCACGTCGAACATCGGCGCGACCAGTGCACCGGCCGCGCCGGCGCAAGCAAAACCCAGGCCGGCGGTGAGCGCGAACAGATGCGGGATCCGGATGCCGATCGCCTGTCCGCCGACCCGGTTCTCGGCCGCGGCCTCGATCGCCTTGCCGGTGAGCGAAAACCGGAACCAGGCCCACAAGGCCGCGATCAGCACCAGCGAGGCGACGGCGGCCTGCGTCCGCACGGCGTCGAAGCGGACCATGCCCAGCTGGTAGACCTCGAAGCTGGCGTCGCTCTGGATGCCGCGCGGATCGGGCCCGAAGAAGACCGCATGCAGGCCGGTGATGACCAGCGCGATCGCGATGTACAGGATGAACTGCATGTGCTGCGGCGCCTCGACGAAGCGGTTCGCCACGAAGCGCTGGAACAGGTAACCCATGACAAACAGCAGCAGCGCCGCGACGGGCGCCGCCACCAGTGCCGGTGCGCCGGTCCAGGCCCACAGGCCGTAACCGACATACATGCCGACCACGACCATCTCGCCATGCGCAAAGTTGACCATGCGCATGACGCCGAAGATCACGTTCAGCCCGGTGGCCAGCAGCGCGTAGACCGCGCCCAGCAACAAGCCCCCGACGATGACATTGACGTAGAACTCAAGCATCGCCCGGCATCCGGGCGGGAACGGCCGCTGCGGTGCCGGCGGTCGTCACGACCATCATGCACGCGCCTTCCATTTGGTCATCGGCAGCTTGGGCTGGGCCTGCGCGATCGACGACGGGCCGACCAGCACCGGCTCGCCCTGGACGATCTGCAGCATGGCGCCGCCGATGTTGTTGTTCTGGCCTTTTTCGTCGAACTGGATCGGGCCGCCGAACATCAGGTGTTCCTCGATCTTCGTGGCCTTGAGCGCGGCATGCAGGTCGGCCGGCTTGTTCGAACCCGCGCGCTTGAACGCATCGGCCGCGACCTGGATGCTCTCCCAGCCGAAGCCGGAGTTGAGCTCCAGCCGATCGTTGGGGTACTCCTTGGCCCAGCGCTGCAACACCGCCTTGGCCGTGGCGCGGCTCGGGTCGTACCAGGGCACGCAGGTGATGTAGTCGTCGGCGTATTTGCCCAGGGCATCGGTGAACGCCTTCTCGTACGGGCCGGGCGAGCCGGGGCCGACGATGGCCATGGGATTGAAGTCCTGCTTGACCATCTCACGCACGATCAGGATGGCATCGTTGACGCGGGTGATCGGGCACATCAGGTCCGGGTTCAGCGCCTTGGCCTTGGCGATCTCCACCGACAGGTCGCGCGCACGCACGTCGTAGCTGATCACGTCGATGATCTTGATGTCCACGCCCAGCTTGTCCCACAAGGCCTTGACGCCGCCGAGCATGGCCTGGCCGAAGGTGTCGCTGGTGTGGGTCAGCACCGCGGTCTTGGGCGAGAAGCCGGCGTTGCGCGGCAATTCCTTGATGCGCTGCACGGCGCTGGTGACCAGCTGTGCGGCGCTGGTGAAGTTGCGGAACACCATCGTGAAGCCCTGCTCGGTGATCTGCGGCGCCGACGCGATGTTCACGATCAGCGGCACCTTGGCGGCTTCGGCCGCCTGCGCCGCGGAAATCGTGGCCCCGCTGTCCCAGGCGCCGACCAGCACCGTATGGCCGTCGCGGATCAACCGCTCCGCGGCAACCCGGCCGGTCTCGGCCTTGGACTCGGTGTCGATGAAGGTCGCCTCGACGTTGATGCCCTGGTCCTTCATCATCTTGACCGCCAGCTCGGTGCCCTGGCGCGTCTGCTGGCCCGGAAAGGCCAACACGCCGGTCAACGGCAGGATGACGCCGATCTTGAGCGTGCCGGTCTGCGCCCGCACGAGGCTCGGCATCGCGATGGTGGGCAACAAGGCGCCGGCCTTCAGGAGGGTGCGGCGGGAGGGCGGAATGCGGCGGTCGTTCATGGGACGGACTCCAGGTTGGTGGGTGATGAGGTCAGGGCTTCGAGAACGCGGACTGGGGTGATCGGAAGACGGGTGATACGCACGCCGACCGCGTCATGAATGGCATTGGCGACGGCGCTGGCTATCGGCAGGATGGTACCTTCGCCGGCACCCTTGGCGCCGAACGGACCGGGCCCATGGCCCTGCTCCTGGGTGATGGTGACGAAATCATGCGGCAGGTCCTCGGCCAGCGGCACGCGGTAGGTCAACGGATCGGCATTGCGCAGGCGGCCCTGGTCGTCGTAGATCATCTGCTCGAACAGGGTCTGGCCCAGCCCCATGACGGCGGCGCCGTCTTCCTGGCCCTTGAGCATGACCGGGTTGATCGCGCGGCCGGCGTCGCCGCTGGCCACGAGCTTGAGCACCTTCACCTGCCCGGTGGCGGTATCGACGGCCACCTCGGCCGCGCCCCAGCCGATCTCCCAGAACACGCAGGGCGCCTCCAGCGGCGCGTGGTGGTCGCCGGGCGCCTTGAAATAACCATCGGCGCTGAACTCGAACCCGGTGCCCCCGTAGTGGCGCATCACCATCGGCGCCAGCGGATGCGCTTTGCCATCGTGCAGCACCACGCCATTGCCCAGCGTCAGCGCGCCGGCATCGACGCCAAGTTGTCCGGCGGCGAACGCCAGGATCTGCTCGCGCACGCCGTGGGCCGCGCGCGCGATCGCCTGCCCCATCACGGCAATGCCCGAGCTGGCATTGGTGCCCTGGTCGAACGGCAGGTAGTCGGTGTTGATCGGTGCATACGACACCTTGTCCAGCGGCACGCCGAGGATCTCCGCGACGATCTGCGACAACGCGGTGCGCGCGCCCTGGCCGATCTCGACCGTGCCGCATTGCAGGAACACGTCGCCACCGGTCGACACCTTGACCCGTGCCTGCGCCGGCTTGTTGACGCCACCGCCGTCCTTGAACCCGATCGCGATGCCCATGCCCCGGCGCACCGTGCCGGTGGTGTCGTGGGTACGCCCGTGGTAACCGATCTCCTGGCACACCAGGTCCAGGCCTTCGCGCAGGTCGCTGTCGATGCCGCTCTCGCCGGGCACGAAAGGATCGCCCAGCCTGAGCAGGTTGCGCTGGCGCAAGTCGTAGGGGTCGATGCCCAGGCGACGCGCGATCATGTCGATCTGCGACTCGGACGCCCAGCTGGTCTGGGTGCCGCCGAAGCCGCGGAACGGCCCGGCCGGCGCGGTGTTGGTCATCACGCACAGGCAGGCGGTGTCGATGTGCTCCCAGCGGTAGGGGCCGGGAATGCGGTATCCGGCCTTCTCGGCCACCAGCGGGCTGCCATCGGAATAGGCTCCGGCGTCGAGCAGGATCTCGCTCTGGCGCGCGACCAGCCGGCCATCGGCCATGACGCCGGTTTTCAGGCGCAGGATGGCGGCATGCTGGGTGTTGGTCAGGAAACCTTCTTCCATCGTCAGGCAGAACCGCACCGGGCGCCCGGTGAGCATCGACAACAACACCGATACGGCTTCGGTCTTGACGTTGTTCTTGGCGCCGAAACCGCCGCCGACGAACGGAACGTGCACGGTGATGCGGTTCTCGGGCAGCTTGAACATGCGTGCCAGTTCCTTGCGCAGCGGGAACGGGTTCTGGCAGCTGGCCCACAACTGCACGGCGTCGCCCCGCACGTCGGCCACCGAGACAAAGGGCTCGAGGTGGTAATGCGTCATGCGCGAGAAGCGGAACTCGTCCTCGAACACATGGTCGCAATGCGCAAACGCGGCCGCGTCGCCGGTGCGGTAGTTGAACTGGTAACACACGTTCTTGCGCGGACGCAGTTGCGCGCTGGCACCGTCGCCATACGCCGGAACCACACCCATCGGCGCCTCGTCGAACAGGGCGCAGGCGTCGTCCGCCAACGCCTGCTCGATGCTGGCGGCGACCGGAAGGTCTTCGTAGGTCACGCGCACCAGGCGCAGGGCGGCGATGGCGGCCGCCTCGGTCTCGGCCGCGACCGCGCAGACGATGTCGCCGACATACCGCACCTTGTCGAGCGCGACGATCGGCTGGTCCTTGATGAAGTAGCCGTAGAACGGAACCATGTGCGCCGGAATGTCGGCACCGGTGACGACCCGGTGCACGCCCGGCACCTGGCGCGCGGCGCTGGCGTCGATGGCGACGATGCGAGCATGGGCGCGCGCGCTGCGCAGCACCTTGGCGTGCAGCATGCCGGGCAGCACGATATCGGTCGTGTATTGCGCGCGGCCGGTGACCTTGTCGCGCGCGTCCTTGCGCGGGGCGCTGTGCCCGACCACCTGCAGGGCGGGCGCGGCCGCATCTTCGCGGCCGGCTTGCCGCGCGACCGCAGGCTCCGTGCCCTGCGCCATGGCTTGCGACCGGTTCATGCGCCCTCCTCGCCGGCCAGCCGCGCCGCCGCCTGCTCGACCGCGGCGATGATCTGCGCATAACCGGTGCATCGGCAGACGTTGGAGCTGATCCATTCGGTGATGGTGGCGCGATCCGGGCGCGGATGGCGTTCCAGCAAGGCCTTGGTCAGCAGCACCATGCCCGAGGTGCAGTATCCGCACTGGAACGCACCCTGCTCGACGAAGG
>JBFIDI010000081.1:0-15397 GCA_041581405.1 Burkholderiaceae bacterium | reverse complement strand
GCGCCCTGGCGCCGGTGCCGGTGGTCAGCTCGAGCCTGCTGGCCTGCGCCCGGCTGGCGCGTCCCGGCATCGTCACGATCGATGCGCGCGCCCTCGGTGCGCCGACCTTGCAGGCCGCGGGTGTGCCCGCGGGCACGCCGGTTCAGGGTGTGGCGCCGGGTTGCGAGTTCCAGCGCCGGATCCTGGGCAACGAGACGACGCTGGACCTGGCGCAGGCGCGTGACGACGTGGTGCAGGCGGCCCGCCAGCTGGTGCGCGCGCATCCGCAGGTCGACAGCATCGTGCTCGAATGCACCAACATGCCGCCGTATCGCGACGCGGTGATGCAGGCCACCGGCCTGCCGGTGCTCGATATCGTGACCGAGTTGCAGCGGGCCTGGTCCGCGCCGGCGGCCGCGCGCTGAGCGCAACGCCCGCGCCTGGCGGTTCAGGCCGCCTGGGTTTCGGCCGACGCCTGCGCCGCAGCCGTATCCGCGGCGCGCGCCGGTTCGGCGGCCGCCTTCGCCGCGGCCTTGATCATGTCGGCCGCCTTCTCCGCAATCATGATCACCGGCGCGTTGGTGTTGCCGCCGACCACGCGCGGCATGATCGACGCGTCGACCACGCGCAGGCCTTGCAGCCCGTGCACCCGCAACTCGGCGTCGACGACCGCGTCGGGACCGGGGCCCATGCGGCAGGTGCCCACCGGGTGGTAGATGGTGTCGGCATGGTCGCGGATGAAGTGTTCGATCTGCAGGTCGGTCTTCGCCGCGGCCGAGGTGGCGAACTCCTTGCCGCCGACGTCCGCCAGTGCCGGCTGCGCGAGGATGTTGCGCGTGATGCGAAAGCCGCGGATCAGGCGGTCCATGTCGTCGCGGTCGGACAGGAAGTCGGGATCGATCAGCGGCGCCGCTGTCGGATCCTTGCTCGCCAGGCGCAGGCTGCCGCGGCTGCGGGGCCGCAGCAGGCAGACATGGCAGGAATGTCCGTGTCCGAGCACGGTCTTGCGGCCATGGTCGACCAGGATGCCGATGACGAAGTGCAGTTGCAGGTCGGGGATGGTTTCGTCGGGCGCGCTCTTGATGAAGCCGCCGGCCTCGGCGAAATTCGTCGTCAGCATGCCGGTACGCTGGCGACGCCATTCGAAGATGCCCTTGACGGCCTGCACCGCGCCGTGCAGCGAGATCCCCAACAGGTCCCTGGCGCGCGGCGCATGGGTATTGATGACGATGTCCGGGTGGTCGTGCAGGTTCTGGCCGACCCCGGGCAGATGGTGCAGCGTGGCGATGCCGTTCTCGACCAGGTGGTCGTGCGGACCGATGCCGGACAACATCAGGATCTGCGGCGACTGCAACGCGCCGGCGCACAGCAGCACTTCGCGTCCGGCGCGCAGCTGCTTGAGCTGGCCTTCGTGCTGGAACTCGACGCCCACGGCGCGTTTCTTCTCGAGCACGATACGCGTGGTCAGCGCGCCGGTGAACACCTGCAGGTTGGGCCGCGACAGGTTGGGGGTCAGGTAGGCCTTGGCGGCGCTGAAGCGCTCGCCGTCCTTGTGGGTGACCTGGTACATGCCCACGCCTTCCTGCTCGGGACCGTTGAAGTCGAGGTTCTCGCGAAAGCCGGCCTGCACGCCGGCCTGCACGAAACGCGGGCCGAAGGGGTTGGGGGAGGTCAGGTCCTTGACGTTGAGCGGGCCGCCGCTGCCGTGCCAGGCATCCGCGCCGCGTTCGTTGTTCTCGGCGCGCTTGAAATAGGGCAATACGTCGTCGAACGCCCAGCCCGGGTTGCCTTCCGACGCCCAGTGGTCGTAGTCGGCGCGGTGGCCGCGCGCGTAGATCATCGCGTTGACCGAGCTCGAACCGCCCAGGACCTTGCCGCGCGGCATGTAGCCGCGCCGGCCGTTCAGCCCCGGTTGCGGCGTGGTCGCGAACTTCCAGTTGTCCTGGCCGTTCTTGGCCAGCAGCACCAGGCCGGCCGGACAGTGGATCAGGATGTTCCTGTCGACCGGACCGGCCTCCAGCAGAGCCACGGTGACGTCGGGGTCTTCACTCAGGCGCCCCGCCAGCGTGCAGCCCGCGGAGCCGCCGCCGATGATGATGTAGTCGAACATGTGTGTGGTCTCCCCTCACTGCGTGGTCCGCGCGTATGGGCCTGCTACCACCGCGGCGCAGGCCCGTGGCACCAGCGGGAAGCCGACGCTGCAGACGCACGATTCCAATAGGACAACCATAGTTCAGTTTCGACCTGCTTTTCTAAGGTGTGCTCTTTAATGCCGCTCCCCGAAAACCCTGAGCGCCTGGCCCGCATGGCCCGATATGCGGAGAAGCCTTCATGCCCTGTGCCACCCGACGCGCCAGCTGCGGGCGGTCGCGCGTCCGTCTCGGACTACACGGCAGCGTTGCGCTTCGCTGTTCGGCGTCCGGCCGCGAGCCTGGTCGTGCGTTTCGGTACCGCGCAATCGCTGCAACGCCCATACAGCGTCAGCTCATGGTCCTCGATCGAAAAGCCCTCGGGCGCCAGGTGGGACAGGTCGCCAGGGCACGCGTACACATCGAACACGCGTTGGCACTGCGTGCACTGGAAGTGATGGTGATGGTGATGCCCCGCCAGCTCGTAGCGCGGGTTTTCCGCCGGCAACATCACTGCATGTAGCGCACCTTCCTCGACCAGTGCCTTGAGGTTGCGATAGACGGTCGCGATGCCCAGCCCTGGCACTGCGCTCTGCGCTGCCTCGAGCACTTCCTGCGGCAACAGCGGGCGTTGCGCGGCGGCGATCGCTTCCTGGATTGCCTGGCGTTGTCGTGTGTTGCGTTCCATGCCCCAAGGGTACGACAAATCGGGTCAACCGGCCCCGCCCACTTGGCACCTGCCGTAAACGATCGTATGATTGAGTGATAATACGTTCTCATTATCGAAAGTCGCATTGCCGGGTAGATACGTGGCAACCCGATGAACATCAATTCACCGTCAAGGACCCATCAGATGGATCAACCAAGAGTCCAGTCGCTTCTCGACCGCGTGGCGATTTCGGCATCGGCGCTGTGCCTGATCCATTGCCTGGCAATGCCGTTGCTGCTGTTGGCACTGCCCGTGATGTCGTCCACCGTGCTGGCAGGCGAGGATTTCCACCGCTTCCTGGTCGTCTTCATCCTGCCTGTCAGTGGGATCGCGCTGTTCATCGGCTGCCGGCGTCACAAGGACCGCAGGGTTCTGGCCTTCGGTGGCGTTGGCCTGCTCGGCCTCGTGCTGACCGCCCTTCTTGGCCATGATCTTCTGGGGGAGACGGGTGAGCGCGCCGCCACCGTGGCAAGCGGTGTGATCCTGGCGCTGGGCCATCTTCGCAACTTTCGCTTGTGCCGAAGAGGCCGATGCGAAACCTGAGATGCGCCCTGGTCGAGACCCGCGACGGCGATCGGATTCACGCTGCAGCGACCCCATCATGCGTCGGATCCGTCGGTTGCCCGCAACAGTCCTGTGCGGCGTTCAAGGTGCCGGAGGGACAACCGCTGTCAGCGGCCAGGGGCCGAGCGTGGCAGTGATCGTCAACGACTTGAGCGAAGTCGATACCGCTGGCTTGCTGCGCGAGCGCGGCGTCGCGCATGCCGGCGCTGCGTTGTCGCGGGCCATTCCGGATCCGGGCCGGTTCGACCTGGATCTCGCCAGCGCCTTGCCAGGCCGGGCATGCGAGCTCGTGGGAGAACATGCGCCCAAGCCCCGGACCTTCGGCAATATGACTTTCGTGCTGCGCGCTCACGGGCCGCTGCACCCTTGGTGCTGCTGCGCCTTCATGGATCTGCCGTTGTCCGGGCGCATGTGCGCGACGCAACCGGTCCGGCGCGCCAACCGTCTCGAGCGGGCGGCGAGCGACTCGCACGCCGACACCACCACCATGCACGAGCCGGAAGGCCACTGTTGGCGGCCTGTACCGGGTGAACTCTGGCCGCTGCGCGGCACCTCGGAGGGCGAGGTGGTCGAGGCCCGTCGGATGGAGCCGTACGGCACCCGGGTCGATGAGGTCGACTTCATCGGCCGGAGCAAGGGTCGCGTGGACATCAAGCGTGCCAGGAACGGGGCGTACCTGAACCACGCACGAAACGTGCAAGGGTCCGACGGCAGGGAACGGGTCGCCCGATCCGTTTCCGTGGCGGCAACACCTGCAAGCGCAGGTCGAGGCGTGTTCCCACACGTGAATCCGACCACCCGCACGCCGTGGCGCGACGGTATCGAAGCCCAACGCCCGTGCTTGTCCACGCCTGACGCGCTGCGCAGTCGTGTACGTGCGTCTCACCTGACCTATCGCCATTGAAGGAGAAAACCCATGAAGCGCACCAACTTCCGCCGGCATCGGCTGCTGACCAGCTTGATCGCCGCCGCGCTGCTCGTCGCCTGTGGTGGCGGGATCGAGCAAGAAGGCGAAGACGATCACGACCACGACGAGGTGACGATCGACACCGCTGGTCGCCTGGCAATCGCGGATCTCGATTCGACCACGCTGCGCGTCCATGACCTGGACACTGGCATCGTCGACGCAAGCCACGTGATGACCGACCTGCCGTCGGCGGTGTACGCGAGCCCGGGTGGCCGCTACGCGGTGCTGCCGCAGCGCACCCAGGACCGCGTGCAATTCGTCGACGGCGGTATTTGGCAGGAGGACCACGGCGACCACCTGCACGATTACAAGGAGGGGTCGCGACTGATGCCCCATGTGCTGAACGGACCACGCCCGACACACTTCGACGTACAGGCCGGCATGCAGGCGGCGCTGTTCATGGACGGAAATGCCGCGGCCGCACCGGTGCAAAACGCGCGCGTTCACCTGATCACCGACACGTCCATAACGGCAGGCGGCACGGTGGCCACGATCGATCTTGCCGAGCCTCTGCATGGTCTGTCCGAACCGGTGGGCAACAAGCTGCTGATGGCGTCGCGCGCCGTCGATGCGGCCGACACACTACCCACGCATCTGGTGCTGCACCTGCGCAATGGCGCGGGCTACAACTTCGTGCGCGAGCTGCCGACACGCTGCAATGGCATGCACGGCAGCTTCAGCGCGGGCGGCAGTACGGTGGCCGGTTGCGTAGGCGGCATGTTGCTGGTCAGGCATCTGTCCGCCACCACGGTGAACGATGGCCAGCTTGTGGCCACGCCGCTGCGTGTCACCACGGTCGCCGGCCATCCGCGCCTGCCGGATCATTTCATCGGCATGGCCACCGAAGGAGCGGCACCGGCTCTCGTGACTTCGCGCTTCTACACGCTCGACGGCGAAACCGCGACCGTGAGCGACTTCGTGCCCGAGGGTTGGGTCGATGGCCGTGTCCAGCGCGCCCACGGCTTTGACCGCAGCGGCCAGCGCCTTTTCGTGCTGGACGACCAGGGCACGCTGATCGTCTCGCAACGCCTGGCTGGCGGCTGGGCGCCGCTCGCGCGCGTGCCGGCAGCGGTTCCAGCGATGCCTGCGGCAGCGCCTTGGCCGGCGCTTGCCGCCAATGGCGCGAAGGACGAGCTCTATCTCACCGACCCTGTGGCCCGGCAACTGGTCGTGATCAACAGCGCCACCGGCGCCGTGACGGCCCGGCGCGACCTGGGATACACGCCTTCCGCCCTGGCCTGGCTGGGCATCACGCGCTGAAGGGGTCACCATGCACAAGTTTTTCATGCTGCTCCTTGCGGCCGCGGCGTCGGCCGGCGCGGCGGCGCAGTCCACGGGTGCGTCGGCAGGTGGCTGGAACTTCGGCGCCGTGTTCGACACCACACACAGCACGCGCGCACTCGAACTCGGCGGGCGCGACCAGGGGCTGCAACTCGGCCACAGTGATGTCACCGCCGACGGCCCGCTGGGTTCCCTGTTTCGCGCCCGGGTCTCCGCGACCCTGGAGACCCACGAGGGCAAGCTCGAGAAGGGTATCGAGGAAGCCTGGATCGAAACCACGCGCCTGCCCGGCGGTCTGCAGGCCCGTGCCGGCCGTTTCGCTTCGCAGATCGGCTATCTGAACCAGCAGCACCAACATGCCGACGACTTCGTCGAGCGGCCGCTGTTGTATCGCGCGTTTTTCGGCGGGCACTGGAACGACGACGGCGTGCGGCTGAACTGGACCGCACCCACGCCCTTCTATCTGTCGGTCGGTGTGGAAGCCTTCCGCGGCAAGAAGCTGGTGCAGGAGACGGCCAATGCGCCGGACAAGCTGGGTATCGCTACGCTGGCAGTCAAGACCGGAGCCGACATCGGCCGCTCCCACAGCTGGCAACTCGGCCTCTCGCATATTCGCAATCACCGCGAGGCGGAGGTCGAGGAAGAGGCCGCGCACGACGAAGGCGAGAGCGGCCACGACCACGCCCATGCCCACGGCGCCCAGTTCACGGGCAGCAAGACCTGGATGATCGATGCGACCTGGAAGTGGGCGCCCGGCGGCAACAACCGCGACCAGCAGCTGCGTTTCGGCTTCGAGGCGGCACGCATCACCGGGTTGAACCGCTTCGCGACGTCGGGCGACAAACACGAGTCGAATGCGATTTCGCTCGTGTGGCGCTTCCACCAGGAATGGGAAATGGGCGCGCGCGCCGACTGGTTGCGCGTGCGCATGCCGCATGGCGAACACTTTCACAGCGCGCTGTTGCGCGAGCGCGCACTGATGCTGGTGTGGAAGCCCAGCCACATGCAATCGGTGCGTCTGCAATACACGACACAACGCGATGCGGTGGAGTTTGCCCATCCGGTCAGGCGATCCGTGCAACTCCAATACGTGCTGGCGTTTGGCGCACATCCCGCGCATGCGTTCTAAGGCCATCATCGTCGGTCGGACGCTCCTGTCCGGCCTGGTCGTCGGACTCGCCTCGGCGCTCGCGGCGCCCGCGGCCGCCTTCACGGTGTTCGCATGCGAGCCCGAATGGGCCGCCCTCACACGCGTGTTGCTGCCCACGGCGCGTATCCACGTGGCCACGCATGCCGGGCAGGATCCGCATTACATCGAGGCACGCCCTGCGCTGATCGCGCAAATGCGCGTGGCCGACCTCGTGGTGTGCACCGGTGCGGAGCTCGAGGCCGCCTGGTTGCCCGCGTTGCAGGAGCGGGCCGGAAACGTGCGGGCACACGAAGCCTTCTTCGCCGCCGATCATGTCAACCTGATCGACCCCCAGCCCGGAGCGATCGGCACGCCTTGGGCCGGCGACGTGCATCCGCAAGGCAATCCGCACCTGCATGTCGATCCGCGCCGCGTGCTCGAAGTGACCAAGGCTCTGGCTGAGCGGCTCGCCAACGAGGCACCGTCCGAACGCGTCGCCATCGAGCGGCGCCGCGCGGCGTTCGACGCGCGGTGGCGCCAGCAGATCGCCGAATGGCAGCGGCGTGCTGCACCGCTGCGCGGACACCACGTTGTTGCGCAGCACTCGGGTTTCGGCTACCTGTGGGACTGGCTCGGCATCAACATGGTGGCGGACCTGGAGCCGAAGCCGGGCATGTCGCCGACGCCGGGCCATCTGCAACGGCTGCTCGCAGGCTTGCGTGCTGCGCCGCCCTTTGCCGTCGTCATCTCGGGCTACCAGGATCCGCGTCCGGGCCGCTGGCTCACGGGCCAGCTTGCCGGTGCGGCTGGCGGCATGGTGCCGCTCCTGGTACTGCCGGCCACCGTGCCGGAGCAGGCTGGCGAAAAGGAGCTGGTGCATTGGATCGACGGCCTGCTGGGCGAGTTGATGCGAGTGGCTGGACGATGAGCGCCACAGCGATGCAGGCCAGGGTCATGACGGGTGCCGGGCGCCCATCCTGGTCGCTGCGTGACCGTGGTGCGCAGGCCCGCAGCTCCCGGGGCGCGACATGAACGCCTCCCAAGCCTGGATTCTGCTTCCGCTGCTGGCCCTGCTGTTCGGCGTATTGGCATTGGCCCCACTCGGCGCACATGTGCTGGCGCGCGGCGTGGTGTTCATCGATCTGGCGGTTGCGCAGGCCGCCGCAGCCGCAGCGATGTGGGCGGGCGCAGTCGTCGACCATCCCGACTGGTTCACCACGCAGGCGATGGCGATCGCCGGTGCGTTGGTCTGCGCCGGGCTCGTGGCGCTGCTGGCGCGGCGCTGGCCCGGCCAGCGCGAGGCACAGATCGGGTTGTTGTACGTTCTTGGTGCCAGCGCCGCGCTGCTGGGCGCCTACCAGGACCCGCACGGGCGCGAGCGCATGTCCGAACTGCTGGCCGCCGATGTATTGTGGGCCGGCTGGCCGCAGGTGGCGGTGCTGGCCATGTGCGCCGTTGTCGTACCGATGTTCGGCCGGCATCTGGCGCGTGATGGGGTGTTCTTTCCAGTCTTCGCCGTGGTGGCCAGCCTGGCCGTGCCGGTGCTGGGGCTGTTCCTGGTCTTTGCCGCGTTGATCGCACCGGCGCTGTGGCAGCGCGCCGGGTTCCCGCGCATGTGGTCGATCGCAGGTGCCGTCGTCGCGTGCACCGCCGGGCTCGCGGCCAGTTGGGCGTTGGACGCGCCCAGCGGAGCGTGTATTGCGCTGGCGCTGGCGGCCGCAGGCGTACTCGCCACACTTGCGGGGGGCCGGCAATCTCGCACGGCTGCCGCACACCCCGATGCCACAGACTGATGGCACGGTACTTCGGTATTCCTCATCCCGCCAATTGCACCCGTCAAGACCCCATGTCCCTCGTACCCGTCACCATCGTCACCGGATTCCTCGGCAGCGGCGCGACCACGCTGCTCCCCCACATCGTCAAGGAACGGAGCGGCCATCGCATCGCCGTCTGCGAAAAGGCGTTCGACGCGCCCCGCACGGCAATTGCGATCCGGCCGGTTGCCGCATGATCGCGGCGACGTGCACCGCGACGGGTTTCGAACCGCCCGGGTCGAGCGCGGAGAAGGACGAAGCCGTCCGGCATGCGCCCGAACGGCGGTCTGAAGGCGTACTGCCCGATGTATCGCGCACCGACGCCGCGCCGCGGCCAGGTCCGCTGGCCTGGGTCGGCATGCAGGGCATCGACCTGCCTGTCCGCCTGGCCGAGGCCGGTTGTCCGCATGTGCTGCACGCCCGTGCCGGCATACAGGTGGATCTGCCTGCGCCGCACGTCAAGGGAATCCACATGTCCCGGCTGTACCGTTTGCTGGATACCCTGGCCGACGAGCATGCGGTGTCGCCGCCTGCACTGCGGCATCTGCTGCTGGCCATGATCGCCAGCCACCATGACTGCCGCAGCCGCAATGCCCGCCTGCAGCTTGCCTTTGAACTGCTGGTGCGGCGGCCGGCATTGGTCACACAAGGCCTGGGCGGTTGGAAGTCGTACCCGGTCCGCCTGGAAGCCGCCCACATCGATGGCGTTTTTGCACTGCGTCTGGCGGTCACGGTCGTTTATGCCTCGACCTGTCCCTGCTCGGCAGCGTTGTCGCGCCAACTGATCGAACAAGGGTTTCTTCAGGCCTTTGGGCAGCAGGACTCGGTGGATCCGGCCTCCGTGGCAGCCTGGCTGCAGCGGAATGCGACGCTGGCGACACCGCACAGCCAGCGCAGTGAAGCGCAGATCGAGGTGACGGTGACCGGCGATTCACCGACGCTTGGGCTGCTGCGCCTGATCGATCGGATCGAGCAGGCCGTAGGCACGCCACTGCAGACCGCCGTCAAGCGCGCCGACGAACAGGCATTTGCGGCGCTCAACGGGCAGAACCTGATGTATGTCGAAGACGCGGCGCGTCGCATCGAAACGGCGCTCGGCGGGTACACCGGCGCCAACGTCCATGTCCGGCATCTGGAGAGCCTTCACCCGCACGATGCGGTTGCCTGGGCAGGGCCCGCGCATACGGGGGCAGCAGGATGAGCCGAACAAGACCCTGCGACGACCTGCTCCGTATGGGGCCCGGCATTCTTGTCGATCCGATGGCCGTACAGTGCCGGTATGCGATCCCCGAGGACAAGGTGTTCGTCGGCCTTGACAACACCGCATTCGACGGCACGGTCGAGCGTGTCTGCGTGGACCGAGGTGGCGCGATGGCCGTCCGCAGTCGATTGCCGCCGTCAGCGGTCGCTCCGAAGACGTGGCGCGCCATGCCGGCCAGGCGTGAGTGCCACTCCGTCCCGACCCAGAGATGAACACACGATCCGAATGGACTCTTGCTCCCCGCGTCTCGGTCGAGCAGGTCGAAGAAGGCCTCGCGCTTGCACCGAAGTTCGGACCCGACGGTCTGTTGCCCTGTGTCACGACCGATGCGACCACCGGTGAAGTGCTGATGCTCGGATGGATGAACGCCCAGGCGCTGCAGCGAACGCTGGCCACGCGGCAAGCCCACTACTGGAGCCGCAGCCGGCGGGTGCTCTGGCACAAGGGTGGGACCAGCGGCCTGGTGCAGCACGTGGTGGAACTGCGCGTTGACGACGACCAGGATGCGTTGTGGCTGCGGGTGCAGTTGCAAGCGGGTCCGCTCGCAGACCCGGCAAGCTGCCACGTGGGTTATCGCAGCTGCTTCTACCGGGCCATCGACCCGGCGACAGGCGCATTGCGCTTCGTGGAGGACGGCAAGACCTTCGATCCGCGCCGCGTCTATGGCGATGCTCCCAATCCCACCGTCTTGTGAGGACGCATGCAGCTCGCGACCATGGCATCGTGCTGCATCCTGCGTGATCCCGTTCGCCGCGATGGTCGAACCGCGGCCCCTTGTCTGCGCTGCCGGTCCCTGGGTGAAGCGACGGCGTCGTCGTCGGTTCGTCGATCATTTAAATTGCACACAATTGAATTGTGTAATACAATTGCGCCATGCCCGAACGCAAGACAGCTCCCGCAATGACTCCCGTCGCACCCGCCATGGCCGGCGACGATGCGCTGCGCCTGGACAACCAGCTGTGTTTTGCGCTGTATTCGGCGTCGCTGGCCATGACCAAGGCCTACAAGCCGCTGCTCGACGCACTCGGGCTGACCTATCCGCAATACCTGGTGATGCTGGTGTTGTGGGAACACGGCGTGTTGTCGGTGTCCGAACTCGGCGAGCGCCTGTTCCTGGACTCCGGCACGCTGACGCCGCTGCTCAAGCGCATGGAGGCCGGCGGCTGGCTGCAGCGGGCGCGTTCGGCCGAGGACGAGCGGCGCGTGATGGTGTCGCTGACGCCGGCCGGGCGCAAGCTCAAGACCCGCGCCGCGCGGATTCCGGAGTGCATGCTGCAGGCCAGCGGCTGTTCGCTCGAGGAGCTGGCGTCGTTGACCGCCCAGGTCCGGCAGGTTCGAGCCCGCCTGACCGGCTGATACCGGCGCGGCGCACGCATTTTTACCCGCCCCGATCGGGGCATTTTCAAGAAGGAAGTTCCATGGTTACCAAGGTTGAAAAAGTCGTCTACCAGGCCCACGCCACGTCCACCGGCGGCCGTGACGGTGTCGCGCGTTCCTCCGATGGCTTGCTGGACGTCAAGCTCGCCGTGCCCAAGGAAATGGGCGGTGCCGGCGGTGGCGTGAACCCCGAGCAGCTGTTCGCCGCCGGTTACAGCGCCTGCTTCATCGGCGCGATGAAGTTCGTCGCCGGCCAGCAGAAGGTCGCGTTGCCCGCCGATACGTCGATCGACGCCACGGTCGGCATCGGCCAGATTCCGGCCGGCTTCGGCATCGAGGTGCAACTGGCGGTCAAGGTGCCCGGCATGGACCAGGCCACCGCACAGGCCATCGTCGACAAGGCGCACCAGGTGTGCCCGTATTCGAATGCCACCCGCGGCAACATCGAGGTGACGTTCACCGTCACGGTCTGAACGCCGGCGTCGCTTGCCGACGCGTTATCCTGCAGGGCCAGCCGCGAATGTTTCGGGGCTGGCCTTTTTTCGTGGAGGGCGAACCCGTGACCCATATGCAATTGCAGGTCGACAAGACCGACCTGTCCCGGACCCGGTTGCACGGCGTCGACGACGCCCCGCTGGCCGATGGCCAGGTACGCGTCGCGGTCGACCGTTTCGCGTTCACGTCCAACAACATCACCTATGCCGCCTTCGGCGACGCCATGCACTACTGGGACTTCTTTCCCACCGGCGAGGCGGGTTGGGGCATCGTGCCGGTGTGGGGATTTGCCGACGTGGTGCAGTCCAGCCACCCCGGCGTGGCGGTGGGTGAGCGCCTGTACGGTTATTTCCCGATGGCCGAGCAGTGCGTGTTGCAGCCGGCGCGCCTGACGCCGGCCGGCTTCAGCGACGCGGCGCCGCACCGCGCGGCCCTGCATGCCGTCTACAACCAGTACCTGCGCGTGGCCAGCGACCCGTTCTACAGCGCACAGTCGGAAGACCTGCAGGCCTTGTTGCGGCCGCTGTTCATGACCTCGTGGCTGATCGACGATTTCCTGGCCGACAACGACTTCTTCGGCGCCACGGCCGATCCGGCGAAGCCGGCCGTGATGCTGCTGTCGAGTGCATCGAGCAAGACCGCCTACGGCACCGCGTTCATGCTGGCGCAACGCACGGGCATCGAGGTCGTGGGCCTGACCTCGGCCGGCAATGCCGCGTTCTGCGCCAGCCTGGGTTGTTACCACCGGGTGCTGAACTACGAGCAACTCGACCAGCTCGCCGCCGACTTGCCGTGTATCTACGTCGACTTCGCCGGCAACGCCGCCTTGCGCAGCGCCGTGCACCACCGCTTCACCCGACTGGCCTACAGCTGTGCCATCGGCGGCACCCACGTCGACCAGCTCGGCGGCGCGCGCGACCTGCCGGGCCCCAAGGCCAGCCTGTTCTTTGCGCCGGCACAGATCAAGAAGCGCCATGGCGACTGGGGGCCGGATCAGCTGGGACAGCGGCTGGTGCAGGCCTGGCGTGCTTTCGTCGCCAAGGTGTCCGATCCCGCCGCGCCGTGGCTGACCGTGCAGGCGCATGACGGCACTGCGGCGCTGGCCTCGGTTTATGCCGACGTGCTGGCCGGACACGCGGACCCGCGCATGGGACAGATCGTCAGGCTGCGCCCAGGTTGAGGCCTGCGCGCCCCGGAGTCAGGATGCGGGCCGCGTGATGTCGGGCGGCGCGTCCGTGGGAACATCGATCTGCCGGCCGGTGACCGTGGCCACCTCGTGGCGCAGGTTGCGTACCTCGACACGCAGCAGACCGATCTCGCGCATCAGGTCGCGTTCCACCTGGCGCTCCTCGGTTCCGACGAACATCGCCGACAGCGAGGCCGTCACCAGCGACAACACGGCCAGTCCGAGCAGGACCACGAGCACGGCAAAGGCGCGCGCCGGCAAGGTCGTCGGCACCAGATCTCCGTAACCGACCGTGGCCGCCGTCGTGAAGGCCAGCCACATGGCGTCATACAGGTTCGGCGTTTCCGGCTCGAGCACCCAGAAACCGACACCGCCCAGCAGCAGGATCAGCAGGCACAAGGCGAGCGAATACCACAGGCCGTGGCGGCTGAGGTGACGGTGGCGGGCGAATCGATCGGACATGGCGGGACTGTAACGCGCCGGCGCCGATGCGTGCTTACGGTCGGGGAGACGGTTCGCGCCCGGTCGCGGCGCGTCAATCGGAGGCCAGCGTGCAGGTCACGGCATCGCCGACCCGGATCATGCCGCCTACCCGCACCCGCGCCGTCACGCCGCCATGGCCGCGCATCGCGTTGTAACCCCCGGCGCCGAGGTGTTCTTCCATGCGCGAACACGGCTCGCAGGGGCCGGAGATTTCCAGCACGGCCTCGGCGCCGATGCGCAGCACCAGCGGCTGGTCGCGAAACAGGCTGCGCGCGGCCAGCAGGTTCAGGCCCGACACCACGAGGTTGCGGCGCAGCAACCGCGGATCGACGGATGCCCCCATGCCCGCCAACGCCGCCACCACAGGCAGGTGTTCGGCCTGGATCAGCGTGACCTGGCGCTTGCCGCCGGTCGCACCGGGCGCCGTCGCATCCGCCGTGCGATCGCCCGGCGCGGGGGAACTGGCGGGTCAACAACGGCAGATGCAATGCGGTCTCCTGGTCATCGTGGCGATGGTTCGTGGTTGCGGCTGCGTGCCTTCAGCATCGATCGGGTGGTTGACGCGGGACCGCGGTGGATGTGCGTCGGCTCGGCCACGCGGGAGGAACGGGCCTCGGGCCTGCGCATCGTCGTCATGCCCGCGCGGCGCCGGGGCGCCCGTCGACCGTCTTGCGGTACTCGTCCGGCGTGACATCCATCAGCCGGCGGAACATCGCGATGAACGCCGAGGCGCTGCCGTAGCCCAGGTCCAGCGCGATCGTCTCGACCTTGTCGCCCGCCTCCAGCCGGGGCAGGGCCTTGACGACCCGCAGCCGCTGGCGCCATTCCGTCAGCGACATGCCCAGGTCACGCTGGCAGCGCCGCATCAGCGTGCGTTCGGTGGTGTGGAAGTCGCGCGCGAAGTCGGCCACGCTGCGGTTGTCGCCCGGGTCGTCGTGCAGGGCCTGCAGCATCGGTGCCAGCAGCGGGTCGTCCGCATGCGGAAGATAGCTGTTGGCGCATCCGGCCAGCGCGAGCTGGTCGACCAGCACCTGCATCAGCCGTGTCTGCTGCGGCGAGTCCGCCACGGACGCGGGCGGCTGCTGGCGCAGGTGGTCCAGCAGCGCGCGCACCAGCGGGCTGACCGTCAGCGCACATGCCACGGCCGGCAACGCGCCGCAGCCGTCGCGCGCCACGTACAACGAGCAGTAGTGGGCCTCGCGCCGGTTCAGGCCGATGCGTTCGACGTCGGGCGGCAACCAGATGCCGTATTGCGGCGGCGCCAGCAGGTGTTGGCGCGCCAGCTTGACCTCCATCACGCCGCTGAACGCATAGACGAATTCGCCCCAGGCGTGGTGGTGGGACGGGTACAGGCCTTGCGGCGGCACATGGGCGCTGCGGAACATGATGGGCGCCGGCAACGCCGGGCTGGACAGCGCGATCTCGAGCTTGGGGCGCAGGATGGGCATGGCGGTACGCGTGTGGCGGTTGGAATGCACGAATTGTCCGATTCGCACTATATCAATCGGGATCGACAGGACCACAATCGAGCCGACCTTCCTGCCCAGGACCCCGAGCCATCCCATGCGCAAGCCCCTCGACCGCAAAGCCGTCTCCTGCATGTTGCTGCTGTGCCTGATCTGGGCGCTGCAGCCCATCGTGCTCAAGGCCACGGCCGCGGACTTCCCGCCGCTGCTCCAGCTCGGCCTGCGTTCGGGCGGCGCGGCCGTGCTGGTCGTGCTGCTGATGATGTGGCGCGGCGAACGCCTCGCGCCGCGCGACGGGACCTTGCCCGCCGGCGTGCTCGTGGGCGTGTTGTTCGGCCTGGAGTTCCTGCTGGTCGGCGAGGGCTTGCGCCGCACCAGCGCCGCGCACATGGTGGTGTTCCTGTACACCGCGCCGATCTTCGCCGCACTGGGGCTGCACCTGCGCCTGCCGGCCGAGCGCCTGGCGCCGCTGCAGTGGCTGGGTATCGTGCTGGCGTTCGGTGGCGTCGCCATCGCCTTTCTGGGGCGCGAACCGGGTCATACCGTTCTTTCGCGTG
>JBFIDI010000080.1:0-15492 GCA_041581405.1 Burkholderiaceae bacterium | reverse complement strand
TGCCGGCCACGAAGATGCAGAAGAACACGATCAGTTCGCGCGCCAGGCCGTGCGACTGGAACAGGTCGGCGATCAGGCCGCTGCCCAGTGCGAGCAGGATCCAGACCGACAACGCATAGACCAGTGTGACCTTGAGCGCATCGCGCACCGTGGACCTGACCCGGTCGAAACGCCGGGCGCCATAGTTCTGGCCGACGATCGGGCCGATGGCACCCGAGAGTGCGAACAACACGCCGAACGCGACCGGGATGATGCGCTGGACCACGGTCCAGCCGGCGATGGCCTCGTCGCCATAACTCGAGATGGCTTCGGTCACGAAGGCATTGCCGACCGGTGTCGCGATCTGCGTCAACACCGCGGGCATCGCGATCGCCATGAAGGGTGCGAGTTCGCGCAGCACCAGCACGACGCGGGGCCGGGCCACCAGCTTGTGGATGCGCCACAGGCCGTGCAGGCCGATCACGACCATGGCCACGCGCACGATGAGGGTGGCGATTGCCACGCCGTGCAGTTCCAGCCCGAAGCCCAGGATCAGCAGCGGGTCCATGACCAGCGCCGTGGCGGCCGCGCCCAGCGTGACGTACATCGCGCGCCTGGCGTCGCCGGTGGCGCGCAGCAGGCCCGACAAACACATGCCCACGCCCAGCAGCGGCCAGGACGGCAACACGATGCGCATCAGTGTCGCGGCGCGTTCGGCGGTCTGGCCGCGCGCGCCCAGCAGGTGCATGGCCGGGTCGATCAGCGGGTAACAGGCCAGGGCCAGCACGGACATGCAGGTGCCGACGATGATCAGCGAGGCGCCGGCAATCTGGCGGGCCTGCGCCGGTTGCCCGCGGCCCAATGCACGCGCGGTCAGCGCGGTGGCGGCGATCGACAGGCCGATCGACATCGACGTGGCCAGGAACAGCAGCGTGGTCGCGTAGCCGAGTGCGGCGGTCAACTCGGGTTGCCGCAGCAGCGTGATGTAGAACAGGTTCAGCGCATCGACCGCGAACACCGCCACCAGGCCGATGGAGCCGGCGGCGGTCATGCGGATCACATGGCCCAGCGTCGAACCGGTGACGAGACGGCCTTGGGATGCAGCAGCGCCGTCAGCGGGTTTGTGCATGGGGTGGGTGCGGCGGGCGGGGCCTGGGCCCGGCCCGCGTCGGGCCGGGCGCGGCGCTCAGCCGCGCACTTCCCCGTTGCCCAGCACCACGTATTTCAGCGACGTGAGGCCTTCGATGCCCACCGGGCCGCGGGCGTGGAACTTGTCGGTGCTGATGCCGATCTCGGCACCCAGGCCGTATTCGAAACCGTCGGCGAAACGGGTGCTGGCATTGACCATGACGCTGGCCGAGTCGACCTCGCGCAGGAAACGCTGCGCATGCATGTGGTCGCGCGTGAGGATGGCGTCGGTGTGGTGGCTGCCGTAGTGGTTGATGTGGGCGATGGCGGCGTCCAGTCCGTCGACGACCTTGATGCTGATCACCGGCGCCAAGTATTCGGTGGACCAGTCCTGCTCGGTCGCGTCGACCAGCTGCGCGCCCGGTACGCCGGCCAGCAGGGCTCGGCTGGCCGGGCAGACACGCATCTCGACACCTTTGGCGCCATAGATGGCGCCGATCTTCGGCAGGAAGTCGGCCGCGACTGCGCGCGCGACCAGCAGGCTCTCGCTGGCATTGCACGGGCTGTATTTCTGGGTCTTGGCGTTGTCGGCCACCGCGGTCGCCATCGCGATGTCGCAGGGGTCGTCGACATAGACATGGCAGTTGCCGTCCAGGTGCTTGAGTACCGGCACCTTGGCATCGCGGCTGATGCGTTCGATCAGGCCCTTGCCGCCGCGCGGGATCGCCATGTCGACGAACTGCGGCATGGCGATGAGTTCGCCGACCACGGCGCGGTCGGTGATCTGCACCAGTTGCACGCCGTCGCTCGGCAGGCCACTGGTCTGCAGCGCCTGCTGCACCAGCAGCGCCAGCGCCTTGTTCGACTCGATGGCCTCGGAGCCGCCGCGCAGGATGCAGGCATTGCCGCTCTTGATGGCGAGGCTGGCGGCTTCGATGGTCACGTTGGGGCGGCTTTCGAACACCATCGCGAACACGCCGATCGGCACCCGCATCTGGCCCACGCGAATGCCGCTGGGTTGCTGCACCATGCCGCTGATCTGGCCGATCACGTCGGGCATGGCCGCCAGCTGCTCGCAGCCCTGGGCCACGGTCTCGAGCACCTTGGGCGTGAGCCGCAGCCGGTCGACCATCGGCGCCGACAGGCCGGCAGCGGTGGCGCGTTCGAGGTCCAGCGTGTTGGCCGCCTGCAGCGCCGGCGTTGCGGTGCGCAGCAACCCGGCCAGCGTGCGCAGGCAGGTATTGCGTTGCGCGGCTTCGGCCTTGGCCATCGCGGCCGATGCGGTGCGAGCCTGCAGGCCCAGTGTCTGGCTGTATTCGGCGATGTTGACGGCGTTCATGGCGCGATTTTCTCACGCCGGCCGCGGTGCCGCC
The DNA here is from genome assembly GCA_041581405.1 of Burkholderiaceae bacterium. Lineage (GTDB taxonomy): Bacteria > Pseudomonadota > Gammaproteobacteria > Burkholderiales > Burkholderiaceae_C > CAISIP01. The sequence goes on along the minus strand of JBFIDI010000080.1, from coordinate 13,012 downwards.
GGGCCGCTCAGCGTGCCGCGCAGGCGCCGCACAGGCCCATGGCCAGCCGGTGCAATGCCTGCCACGGGTCGGTCGGCCAGTCGGGCTGCTTCAGGCCCTTGACGATGCCGTCGACCCGATGCGCCTGCAGCAGCAGGTCGGCCAGCAGTGTCGCGTCCAGGCGCGGCAACACCCGTTCGAACAGGCGTTCGCGCACCCCCCACACGCGTTGCTCGCGCAGCGCCATCGGCAACGGGCGGCCCTCGCCCATGGCGTCGCGCACCCGCTTGAGCGCGCGGATGTCCTCCGACAGGCTGTAGTGCACCAGCACCGGCGCCTCGCCCTCGGCCTGCAGCCCGCCCAGCATGCGAAGCACGCGGGCCCGCTGCCCGGCCAGCACCGCCTCGCTGAGCTTGAACACGTCGTAACGCGCGACGTTGAGCACGGCGCGTTCGATGTCTTCGAAACCCAGTTCGCCACGCGGATACAACAACGCGAGTTTCTGGATCTCCTGGTGCGCCGCCAGCAGGTTGCCTTCGACCCGGTCGGCAAAGAACTGCAGGCTGCGCTGGCCTTCGACACCGGGCTTGACGCGCTGGTCCTGCTGCGCCAGGCGTTGCGCCAGCCATTGCGGCAGGGCGCTGCGTTCGACCGGCTCGATGGCGATCGAGACGCCGTGGCGCTCGAGCGCGCCGAACCAGGCGCCGCTGCGGGTGGCCTTGTCCAGCCGGGGCAGGATCACGATGGTCAGCAGGTCGTCGTTGCCCTGGCCCTGCTCGCACAGTTGCTGGATCGCGGCGCTGCCGTCCTTGCCGGGCTTGCCCGTCGGGATGCGGATTTCGACGATCTGCTTGTCGGCGAACAGGCTCAGCGAACCACCGGCGGCCAGCACCTCGCTCCAGTCGAAATGGGCTCCCGCCACGGTGTGCGCGCTGCGTTCGGTGAAACCGGCGGCGCGGGCGGCCGCGCGGATGGTGTCGGCCGCCTCCTGGATCAGCAGCGGCTCGTCGCCGTGCAGGGTGTACAGGCCGCGCAGGCCCCGGCTCAGGTGCTGGGCGAGTTGGCCGGCGGCGAGTTGCATGGTCGTTGCGTGGGGCGCGGCACCTGCGCCGGTGGCGTCAGAGCGACTTGACCGCCGCCAGGCGGCGGATCAGCTGCTGCACGATGTCCGACTGCATGTCCCGGTACATCAGGCCTTCCTCGGCCTCCTTGGCCAGCACGGCGGACTCGTTGAAGCTGATGTCGCGATTGAGCAGCAGTTCGGTGGCCGGGATCAACTCCTTGCCCTGCGGCGTGCGCAGGCGGAACTGCAACCGGCTGCGCAACTGGAACTCGGTGACCTGGCCCGAGGTGTTGACGCCCACGACGGTCTTTTCGCGCGCCTCGGAAAGAATGTCGAGCACCGCATCGGCGCTTTTCTGCTGGGCGGAATCGGTGACCAGGCTCAGGCTGTCGATTGTGGCCAGGTTGCGCTTGAGTTCGTTGCCCACCGGAGAATTTTCCCCGGCATTCACGTACAAGGTACGAAATGCCAGTTCGGGCGCGCCACGCAGCTTGAAGCCGCATCCGACCAGGACCGGGGCCGCGCATGCGGCAAGCAGCAGGCGGCGTTGCATCATGTGACGACGTTGACGAGGCGACCGGGCACCACGATCACCTTGCGTGCCTTGGCACCCTGGGCATGGCTGGCGAACACCTCGCTGTTGACAGCGGCGTGTTCGATCGCCTGGCGGCTGGCGCTGGCGGGCACCCGGATCGCTCCGCGCAACTTGCCGTTGATCTGCAGCACGAGTTCGAGTTCGTCCTGCTTGAGCGCCGCCGCATCGACCTCGGGCCAGGGCGCGTCGAGCAGTTCGCCATGCTGGCGCACATAACCGAGTTCGTCCCACAAAGCCTGGGTGACATGCGGCGTGACCGGGTACAGCGAACGCAGCAGGATGCCGAAGCATTCGCGCAGCGCCACCGTCTCGCCGGTTCCGCCGTCGGACTTGAAATCCTCCAGCGCATTGAGCATCTTCATCGCGCCCGAGACCACGGTGTTGTACTGCATGCGCTGGTAGTCGTAGTCCACCTGCTTGAACACGCCGTGGATCTCGCGCCGCAGGTCGGCGGCAGCCTTGCCGTAGGCCGTGTCCGGTGCGCGGGCCACCGGCATGTCGGCCAGCTTGAGACCGAAGTTCCAGACCCGGCGCAGGAAGCGGTACGAGCCTTCGACGGCCGCGTCGTTCCACTCCAGCGTGGCCTCGGGCGGCGCGGTGAACATGGTGTACAGGCGCGCGGTGTCGGCACCGTATTTCTCGATCAGGTCCTGCGGGTCGACGCCGTTGTTCTTGCTCTTGCTCATCGTGCCCACGCCTTCGTAGGTCACGGCCGAGCCGTCGCTCTTGCGTTTGGCCCCGATCACCTTGCCGGCGTCGTCGTGGATGTCCTCGACCTCCTGGGGCCAGAAATATTCGATGCCGCCGCCCGGGTTCTTGCGTGAATAGATATGGTTGAGCACCATGCCCTGGGTCAGCAGTTTCGTGAACGGCTCGTCGACGTCGAGCAGGCCGAGGTCGCGCATGACCTTGGTCCAGAACCGCGCGTATAGCAGGTGCAGGATGGCGTGTTCGATGCCGCCGATGTACTGGTCCATCGGCATCCAGTATTTGGCGCCGTCGGCGACCATGGCCTGGTCGTTGCGCGGATCGCAATAACGCATGAAATACCAGGAACTGTCGACGAAGGTGTCCATGGTGTCGGTCTCGCGCCGCGCTGGCTTGCCGCACACCGGGCAGGTCACGCCGGCATGGAAACCTTCGTGGTGGTTCAGCGGGTTGCCCGAGCCGTCGGGGATGCAGTCCTGCGGCAGCACCACGGGCAGGTCCTTCTCGGGCACCGGCACCGCGCCGTGTTCGTCGCAATGGATGATCGGGATCGGCGTGCCCCAGTAACGCTGGCGGCTCACGCCCCAGTCGCGCAGCCGCCAGGTCGTCATCTTCTCGCCCAGGCCGCGGGTGTGCAGTGCATGGGCGATCGCGTCGACCGCCTGCGTATACGACAGGCCGCTGAAGCTGTCGGAATTGATGGTCACGCCGCGCTGCTTGTCGCTGTACCAGTCCTGCCACTGGTCGTAGTCGTATTCGTAGCCGTCGATCAGCACCACCTCGGCGATCGGGATGCCGTATTTCTTGGCGAAGATGAAGTCGCGTTCGTCATGCGCCGGCACGCCCATGACGGCGCCGTCGCCGTAACCCATCAGCACGTAGTTGCCGACCCAGACGTCGATCTGCTGCCCGTTCAACGGGTGCGTCACCTGCAGTCCGGTGCGCATGCCTTCCTTCTCGCGCAGTGCCAGTTCGGCCTCGGTCGTGCCGCCACGTTTGCATTCCTCGATGAAGGCGGCCAGTTCGGGATTGCCCGCCGCCGCATGGGTGGCCAGCGGGTGTTCGGGCGCCACCGCGCAGAAGGTCACGCCCATGATGGTGTCGGCGCGGGTGGTGAACACGTACATGCGCCCGCCGCCGATCAGCGCGCCCGATGCGTCGCGGACGTCGTGCGTGAAGGCGAAACGCACGCCTTCGCTCTTGCCGATCCAGTTCTCCTGCATCAGCTTGACGCGTTCCGGCCAGCCCGGCAGGTGGTTCTGCACCTGGTCGAGCAGTTCCTCGGCGTAGTCGGTGATCTTGAGGTAATAACCCGGGATCTCGCGTTTCTCGACCGGTGCGCCGGTGCGCCAGCCCTTGCCGTCGATGACCTGCTCGTTGGCCAGCACGGTCTGGTCCACCGGATCCCAGTTCACGACCTGGGTCTTGCGGTAGGCGATGCCTTTTTCCAGCATCTTCAGGAACAGCCACTGGTTCCACTTGTAGTAGCTCGCGTCGCAGGTGGCGACCTCGCGGCTCCAGTCGATGGCCAGCCCCAGCGCCTGCATCTGCTTCTTCATGTAGGCGATGTTGTCGTAGGTCCACTGGGCCGGCGGCACGCCGTTCTTCAGCGCCGCGTTCTCGGCCGGCAGGCCGAACGCGTCCCAGCCCATGGGCATCAGGACGTTGTAGCCTTTCATGCGCAGATTGCGCGTGAGCATGTCGTTGATCGTGTAGTTGCGCACATGGCCCATGTGCAGCTTGCCGCTGGGATACGGCAGCATCGAGCAGGCGTAGAACTTCTTGCGCGCGGCGTCTTCGGTGACGCGGTAGGCGTCGCGGCCGGTCCAGTGCGCCTGGGACGCGGCCTCGACTTCGAGGTGGTTGTATTTGTCGTGCATGGGAATCGATGGGCGGCGCGAGTGCCGCTGCAGGTCGATTCTAGGTGTTCATGCGATCCGGTACCGGCGCCGGCCGGGGCGCGTGCCGGGTCAGGGTACGGGCTTGTCCGGTTCGGCGACAAAGCCGATGCGTCCCAGGCCGGCCTGTTGCGCCACACCCATGATCTCCACGACGCGGCCGTACGGCACGGAGGCGTCGGCGCGCAATTGCAGTTCGGTGTCCGGATCGGCGCTGGCAATGCCGGCCAGCTGCGCCGCCAGCTCGGGGCCCGAGACCGGCTTGTCGTTCAGGAAGGCCTGGCCGGACTTGTCGACGCTGAGCATGACCGCCGCCGGCGGGCTGCCGGCACTGGCGGCGTCGGTGCGGGGCAGGTCGAGCCGTATCGAGCTGGCCAGCAGCGGCGCGGTGATGATGAAGATCACCACCAGCACCAGCATCACGTCGATCAGCGGTGTCATGTTGATCTCGCTCATCGGCTTGCTGCCGGCGCTGCGTTCGAGGCTGCCGAAAGCCATGGTGTTCAGTCCCGGGCCGGTGCGGCCCCGTCCACGCCGGGGTGGAGCAGCAATTCGCGCAGGTCGCGTGCGAATCCCTCGAGATCGGCCTCGATGCGGCCGATCTGGCGGCCCAGCACGTTGTAGGCCAGCACGGCCGGGATCGCCACCGCCAGTCCGGCGGCCGTCATGATCAGGGCCTCGCCCACCGGACCGGAGATCTTGTCGATCGTGACCTGGCCGGCATTCGAGATCGACAGCAGCGCGTGGTAGATGCCCCAGACCGTGCCCAGCAGGCCGACGAAAGGCGCCGTGGCGCCGACCGTGGCCAGCAGCACCTGGCCGAACTGCAGCCTGTGCAGTACCGCGTGCAGTTGCTGGCGCAACAGCCGCGTCAGCTGCTGGGAGCGGTCACCCGCATGGGCCAGCGTTCCGCTGCCCGGGGTATGGGTGGCGGTGATCAGCGGCACCACCAGGGCCTCGCGATCGAAGGCCTGGGCCTTGCGTTGTCCGTCCTGCAGGTCGTCTGCCTGCCAGAATGCCAGCAGGCTGCGCCCGACGTCGCGGCTGGCGCGGCGCAGCAGCCAGGACTTCCACAGGATGACGAACCAGCTGCTGATCGACATCAGCAGCAGTACCACGACCACCAGGTTGCTGACCACGTCGCCCTGGGACAGGATCTGGATCAGGCCCATGCGGTGTGCTCCGTCACGTTGCGCGTGCTCGCCGGGCCCGGGTTCGCGAGGCCGGCGGTCGTCATCGGGCCGTGGCCGCGTCGGTCCCGGCCAGCCCCAGTACGTCGAACATGTCGAACAGGCCATGGTTCTTCCCGGCCAGGAAACGCACCGCTCGCAGGCTGCCCTGGGCGTAGGTCTCGCGGCTCGAGGATTTGTGCGAAATCTCGATCCGCTCGCCGGTGCCGGCGAACAGCACCGTGTGGTCGCCGACGATGTCGCCGCCGCGGATCGTGGCAAAGCCGATCGAGGAGGGGTCGCGCTCGCCGGTCACGCCCTCGCGCGCGTAGACCGCGCATTCCTTGAGGTTGCGACCGGTGGCCTGGGCGATGACCTCGCCCATCTTGAGCGCGGTGCCCGAAGGTGCGTCGACCTTGTGGCGGTGATGGGCTTCGATGATCTCGATGTCGTAACCGGTGGCCATGGCGCGCCCGGCCAGTTCCAGCAGCTTGAGCGTGACGTTCACTCCCACGCTCATGTTGGGCGCCATCATGATGGCGATGTCGCGCGCACATGCGGCGATCTCGTCCTTCTGCGCGTCGGAGAAACCGGTGGTGCCGATCACCGCCTGTACGCCGAGCGTGCGGCAGGCGGCCAGATGGGCCAGCGTGCCTTCGGGGCGGGTGAAGTCGATCAATACGTCGCAACCGCCCAGGCCCGTCGCCAGGTCGTCGGTGACGGTGACGCCGCAGGGGTGGCCCGAGAACGCGCCGGCGTCCTGGCCGATGGCCGGGCTGCCGGCGATGTCGAGCGCGCCGCCGAGTTCACAGTCGTCGCTGGCGCGTACCGCCTCGATCAGCATGTGACCCATGCGGCCGGATGCCCCGGCAATGCAGACCCTGCGCTTGCGTTCGCTCGCCATGCGTCGGAATCAGGGTTTCGCCGGCTCGAGAGGCGGATAACTGGCCGGCAACGGAGGGACGACGCGAGCCGGAGTGGCCGTGGTGTCCGCAGCAGGTTGCTTGCTCGCCTGTGCGAATGCCTTGAGCGCTTCCTCGCTGGCCTCGAGCTGCGGCACCTTGGCCGACTTGCGCTGGTTGTCGAGCGAGGCGACGAATTCGGCTTCGGTCGGCATCGGGTCGGCCTCGAAGCGCTCGACCACGTCGTCCTTGAAATACACGGTGAGCTTGCGCAGTTGCGACTCCTCGCCCTTGCGACGGAAGCTGAACACGTAGTCCCAGCGGTCGGCGTGGAACACGCTTTGCAGCAGGGGCGTGCCCAGCAGGTCGCGCACCGATTGCCGGGGCAGGCCCGCACGCAGGACCTCGACCTGTTCGCGGGTGATCACGTTGCCCTGCACCACGTCGATCTGGTAGGGCGTCACGATGTTTGCCAGGCGGTTGCTCGCGCCGTCGAAGCTCGAGCACGCTGCCAGGCCGGCACCGATGGCCAGGAGCAGCAGGGACTTCAGGACAGGAGATGCGTGCATGGAGCAGGGGGGCGATATGATCGGTTCATTGTAGCCGCTGCGCCTGCGCCAGCGTGTCATCCCCGGAGGTTAACCATGGCCATCGCCAACATCGATGAACTCAAGAGTACCGGGCTCAAGGCCACCGTGCCGCGGCTGAAGATACTCGAGATATTCCAGAAGGGCGAGCAACGCCACATGACGGCGGAAGACGTCTACCGCGCGTTGCTGGACGACAACTCGGACGTCGGCCTGGCCACCGTGTACCGCGTGCTGACGCAGTTCGAGCAGGCCGGCCTGCTCAGTCGCAGTCACTTCGAGAGCGGCAAGGCGGTGTACGAACTCGACGAAGGCAAGCACCACGATCACCTGGTGTGCCTGGACTGCGGGCTCGTCGAGGAGTTCTACGACGCCGAGATCGAGAAACGCCAGCAGGCGGTCGCCAAGGCCAAGGGTTTCGCCATCGCGGACCATGCGTTGAGCCTGTATGCGCACTGCACCAAGACCGACTGTCCGAAGCGGCCGGCCAGCAGCCGCAACACCGGCAACTGAGGCGGTTGGCCGGCGTCAGGCGCCGGAACGTGCCGGCTGCTTGACTTCCATCGCCTTGCGGTGGCGTTCGACGAATTCCTGGTAGGTGTCGATGCCGCGCAGCTTGAGGATGGTGCTGCGAACCGCCGCCTCGACCAGCACGGCGATGTTGCGCCCGGCCACCACCTGGACCACGACCTTGAGCACCGGAATGCCGAGGATGTCCTGGGTCAGCGGTTCGTAGGGGATGCGTTCGTATTCGCGCTCCAGCGTCTCGCGGCGCACCAGGTGCACGATCAGCTTGAGGCGGATCTTGCGCCGCACCGCGGTCTCGCCGAAGATGGCACGGATGTCGAGCAGGCCGATGCCGCGCACCTCGAGCAGGTTCTGCAGCAGGTCCGGGCAACGCCCCTCGATCGTGGTCTGGTTGATGCGGTACAGGTCGACGGCGTCGTCGGCCACCAGGCCATTGCCGCGTGATATCAGTTCCAGGCCGAGCTCGCTCTTGCCCAGTCCGGATTCACCGGTGATCAGCACCCCCAGGCCCAGGATGTCCATCAGCACGCCGTGCATCGACGCGCGTTCGGCGAAATGCTTGGACAGGTAGGCGCGCAACACGTCGATGACGAAGGCCGACGAGGCCTGGGTCGCGAACATCGGGATCTGGGCCCGTTCGCACAGGGACAACAAGGCCTCGGGCGGCTCCTGGCCATCGGCCAGCACCAGTGCCGGCGGCTCCAGCGTGACGATGCGCGAGATGCGGCGGGCGCAGTCCTCGTGCGTCGCGTTGGTCAGGTAGGCGATCTCGCGTTCGCCCAGGATCTGGACCCGGTAGGGATGGATGTAGTTGAGGTAACCGACCAGGTCGGCGCCCGAACTGGCGGCCTGCACCACGACTTCGTCGAAACGGCGTTCGGAGGCACCGAGACCCGCGACCCATTGCCATTTCAGGTAGCCGCGGAATTCCTCGAACAGGACGTCGGCACTGACGACGGTGGGCTTCATGGTGAATCAGCCCGGGCAGCCGATCAGGCCAGCTGGGCCGATTGCCACTGCGAAATCATGTCGTGCAACTGCGCGGCATCGGTGCAGTTGCTCATCTTCTCGCGCAGGTCCGCGTCACTGAGCAGTTCCGCGATCTCGGACAGGATTTCCAGGTGCTTCTGGGTCGCGGCCTCGGGCACCAGCAGGAAGATCAGCAGCCTGACGGCCTGGTCGTCCGGTGCATCGAAGCCGATCGCGGTTTCCATCTGGAATACCGCGGCCATCGGGGCCTTCAGGCCCTTGATGCGCCCATGCGGAATCGCCACGCCGTGGCCCAGGCCGGTGGAGCCCAGGCGCTCGCGCGAGAACAGACTGTCGGTGACCAGTGCCCGGCTCAGGCCGTGCAGGCTCTCGAACAACAGGCCGGCTTCTTCGAAGACGCGCTTCTTGCTGGTGGCATCGACACGCACAAGTACTTGTGCTGGAGGCAGGATGGACGCAAGTCGATTCATAGTGGGATGCAGATTATGCACACAAAAAAAACCGCCCGGCACGCGGGCGGTATTGGTCGCTTTCGTGCCGGGGGCCTTACATCAGGCGTTTGGGCGCCTCGTGGTGGTGGTCCTGCAGGCGATCCTTGTGGCGCGAGACCTGCCGGTCCAGCTTGTCGACCAGGTCGTCGACAGCGGCATACAAGTCGGCATGGGAACTTTCAGCGAACATATCGCTGCCCTTGACATGGATATTGCATTCGGCACGTTGCCTTCGCTCCTTTTCCTTGAGTTTCTCCACGGTCAGTAAAACCTTGACGTCCACGACGGCGTCGAAGTGGCGGGTGATTCGATCGAGCTTGGTCGTTACATAGTTGCGCAGGGCCGGTGTGACTTCGAGGTGATGACCGCTGATCGTCAAGTTCATGGATGTCCTCCTGTATCGCTCGCCTGAGAATGGCCGCGACGCTGCCTTGCAGGCCGCGACGGAAGGCAGGACACGGCCCGTTGCGTTTCTCCTGCCAGTCGATTCACTATGCCCGCGAACAGCCGCAAAAGCAAGTCGACACTACAAGTTCAGGGCCATTTCCATGCCGGTCGCGAACCTGGTTTGTGATGGCGCAATGGAAGGCCCCGTTCATGCAATAGACTGTCAACAGTTACCAAATGTGTAGATGAGCCTGGACACCATCATCCATGCCGGTTTGCGTCAATACGATCGGCCCACGGTGGGTCTGGTATTGATGGGCGGCGGCGCGCGCACCGCCTACCAGGTCGGTGTCTTGCGCGCGTTGGCCGGCATGCTGCAGGCCCGTGCGAATGCGCCCCGCGGTTTTCCGTTCCAGGTGCTGGTGGGCACGTCGGCAGGCGCGATCAACGCGGCGTTCCTGGCCAGCCGGGCGATGCAGGGCTTGCAGGCGTTCGAGCAACTTGCGCATTTCTGGCGCAGGCTGCGCTCGTCGGATGTGTTCGACCTCAATGTGCCGACCTGGGTGCGATTCAGCCGCATCGCGGTCGCACTGAGCCTGTCGCGCCATGCGCAGGCCAATGGCGCCATGATGGACAACGCGCCGCTGCGCGAAACCTTGCGCAAGGGCATCTTGCTCGACGGTATCGGCGATGCGCTGCGCTCCAATACGATCGACGCCCTGGCCGTGACCGGCTCGAGTTATACCAGCGGCGTGCACTGGACGTTCTGCCACACGGCAAGCCGTGGCGAGTTCCATGGCTGGTCACGGCCCGGACGCCGCGCCGAATACCAGCCGCTGACCATCGACCACCTGATGGCCTCCAGCGCGATACCCTTCCTGTTCCCGGCCACGGCCTTGCAGGTGGACGGCCGCAACGAGTTCTTCGGCGACGGCTCGATGCGCCAGGTCACGCCGCTGTCGCCGGCGATGCACCTGGGGGCCCGTCGCATCCTGGTGGTCGGTGTGGGCCAGCCCGAGCGATCGGGCCTGGGCGGCACCGGCGCCAAGGCGCAGGCACGCGGTCCGACGCTGGGCAGCATGGCCGGCCACGTGATGGCCAGCGTGTTCCACGACACCTTGCAGGCCGATGTCGAGCAGACCGCCCGCGTCACCCAGACGATCAATCGCCTGCCAGCAGCGGCCGCCAGCGCGCTGCCGTTCAAGGCCATCGACGTGCTGGCCGTCGCTCCCACGCAGTCGCTGGACGCGTTGGCGCAGAAATTCACCGGCGAGTTGCCGGCGGCCATCCGCCACGCCATGGGCGCGCTCGGCGTGCTCAAAGGCAGTGGCGGCACGCTGGCCAGCTACCTTCTGTTCGAGCCGCGTTTCGTGCAGTCGCTGATGGCCCTGGGCGAGCACGATGCGATGGCCTTGAAGGATGAGTTGCTCGAGCTGGTGCTGGGTGCCTGACCCCGACGCGGTGCGATAATTTGCGGCCCTGACCACGGGTCGACCCGCGGGCCTTGCGGCATCGCCGGCCGGTCGTGTTTCCCCCCTTTTTCTTCAGCTGTTCCAGATCCCCGGGGTAGACCATGCTCAATGTCTTTTCGCTCGTCAATGGTCGCCTCTACCAGGAAGAGATCGCCTCGCTCGAGGAGTTGTCGCGTTTCCACCCGGTGTGGGTCGATCTGGATTCGCCCACCGAGCAGGAACTGCAGTGGGTCGAGGCGTATTACGGCCTGGCGGTCCCGGCGAACGCGATGGACGAGGACATCGAGGAGTCCGCGCGCTTCTATTCCGAGGAGAACGGCGACCTCAACATCCGCAGCGACTTCCTGATCGCCAGCGGCGACGAGCCGCGCACGGTGCGGGTGGCCTTCATCCTGAACCTGGCCAACGACACGGTGCGCAGCAAGGGCATCCTGTTCTCGATCCACGAGGAAGACGTGCCGGTGTTCCGGCTGCTGCGCATGCGTGCGCGCCGTGCGCCCGGCCTGATCGAAGACGGCAAGGAGGTGTTGCTCAAGCTGTTCGATGCCGACGCGGAATATTCGGCCGACACGCTCGAGGGCATCTACGACGAACTGGAGAAGGCCAGCGGCAAGGTCTTGTCCGGCCAGATGACGGACGAACGGGCCGGCGACGTGCTCGGCGCCATCGCACGGCAGGAGGACATGAACGGGCGCATCCGGCGCAACGCGATGGACACCCGGCGCGCGGTCAGCTTCATGATGCGCTCGAAGATGCTCAATGCCGAGCAGTTCGAGGAGGCGCGCCAGATCCTGCGCGACATCGACTCGCTCGACTCGCACACCACCTTCCTGTTCGACAAGATCAACTTCCTGATGGACGCCACGGTGGGTTTCATCAACATCAACCAGAACAAGATCATCAAGCTGTTCTCGGTGGCCGCGGTGGCCCTGCTGCCACCCACGCTGGTGGCCAGTGCCTACGGCATGAACTTCCGCTTCATGCCGGAGTTGCAGTGGTCGTTCGGGTATCCGTTCGCGCTGGCGCTGATGGCCGCCAGCGCGATTGCGCCGATGTGGTATTTCCGCCGCCGGGGCTGGCTCAACTGAAGCAGCTCCGCGCTGCCCGGCCAGCACGCTTGCGCGGATGGTGCGCGGGGCTTGCCGCCCGTCGCGCGGCGGGCGGGACTTCGACCGGGCTGCCCGCGTCCGGACAGGCGATCGAGCGATGGTGGCGTCGAGGCCTCACGGCTGCGTGCGTGGTGTCGACATGCGTGCCAGCACGTCGAACACCGCGGCGGTATCGCTGAGTGCGTGGCCCATGTCCATGGCCGCATCGTAGATGGGGATCGTTGCCGTGAACAACGGCGCTACCACCTGCGCATCGGCCAGCGCATCGTGGATCAGTCGCATGTCCTTTTGCCACGTGGCCACCTTCATGGTGGCCTCCTTCCATCCCTCGTTCTCCATCATCGGTCCGCGCACCTGCAACATGCGGGAACCGCCGGCGCCATCACCCAGCACCCGTACCGCCATGGCCGGTGGTATGCCCCAGCGCTGGCCCAGCAACAACGCCTCGGCCGTCGACACGTTGTGAATGGCGACCAGCAGGTTGGCCATCAGCTTCATCTTCATGCCGTTGCCGAACGGCCCCAGGTCGAAGTGCGCCTTCGAGAAGCCGTCGAACACGGCGGACAGGCGGCGGATGTCGGTCGTCGGTCCGCTGGCATAGACGGTCAAGTCCTTGCGGGCCGCCTGGGCTCCGGTTCCCGACAGCGGGCAGTCCAGCAACACGATGCCGCACGGCTCCAGCAGGTCCCGTGCCGCCAGCTTGTCCTTGATGTCCAGCGTGCTGGTCTCGATCACGAGCAGGCCGGTTCGACCGGCCTGCGCCAGCACGCGTGCCGTGTCCCGCAGCGCGTCGGCGTGCGGCAGCGAGGTGATCACGACCTGCACCGACGCGATCACGTGTGCGGCATCGGCACATGCATGGCCGCCCGCCTGCGCGAGCTGGTCGCGCGCCGGCGAACTCGGATCGAAACCATGGACCTCGAATCCGGCATGGATCAGGTTGCCGGCGATGGCCGACCCCATGATCCCGAGGCCGAGCAGGCCGATGCGTTGAAACTCCGGCGTCGGCTCCGCCGGACCTTGTTGCTTGTTTTTCATGGTGTTCATTCGATCTCCAATGGCCGTATCATGGCAGAAAACAGGCGCGGCTGCGGCCGCCGGCGGCTGATGGCTGGCGGAGCCGGAGGCCGCACG
>JBFIDI010000079.1:0-15663 GCA_041581405.1 Burkholderiaceae bacterium | reverse complement strand
GGCGGCCAGCGCGGCAGACAGGTCCGACCCCATGTCGGCACTGTCCATCAGCATGCGCAATTCGTCGATGCCGTCCTGCAGCGACTGCGCGATCTGGTCGCGGTTGAGCGCCGCACGCTCGATGCCGCGCAGCGCGGTCATCAGCTGTGCGCCCAGGCCGTCGTGCATGTCGCGCAGCAGTCGCTCGCGTTCATGCAGCCGCGCCGACGACAAGGCGCCCGCCATCTCCGTCCTGCGCAGCTGCTGGTAACTCTGCTCGAGCTCGGCCGACTTGCTGGCAATACGCTGCTCCAGTTCCAGGTTGCTGTTCTCGGCCCTGTTCAGCGTCTTGATGATGTAGTCGCCGGTGATCAGCGCATACACGAGCAGCACGACGGTGAAACCCCAGAACAGGTAACTCGGGCTCGAGGGCGGGACGCCGCCGAACACCAGCGCCATGTCGTGCGCCGCGCAGGCGATCAGGCCGGCATAGGCCCCGACCGTGGCGAGCCGATACAGGCGCGGCAACGGGATGCGGTCGCGCCAGATCCACCAGATCGTGGCCAGCGACAGGCCGAGCGCCCACAGCTGGGCATATCCGCGCGCCAGCATCGCGCCACTGCCCAGCAAGGCGCTGAGCCCGATCGCGACGGCGCTGCTGGCCACCGCGAACACCAGTGCCATGCGCGGCCGGTGCCGCCAGTCGGCAGGGTCGTGCGGACCGGCGCCGTCGACCCCGCCGGGGGCACGCGTGGCCAGTGTCGCGGCGCACAAGGCGACGGCGGTCAGCAGGATGTTGAACGGGTTGAGCTGCTCGTACCAGATCGGCGGCAGGTAGACGTTGCGATCGTAATAGGCCAGTGCGCGCAGGCTCCAGCTCACGCAGGCCAGCATCATCCACAGGAAGCCGAGGTCGTGGCGCCGCTGCAGCCACAGGATGCCCCCCAACAGGGCCAGCACCAGCATCACGCCGGCGGCGGCATCGGTATACCCGACCACCCGGCCCATGTCGGCCACCGCCATCGGCATCAGCGCATTGGTCGGGCCCAGGCCCAGTGGCACCAGGCCGGCCGGGATGAAGGGCAGGGTCAGCAAGCGGATCTCCACCGTACGCACCCCGGGCGGCAGGCCGATCAGGTTGGGGATGCGGCCATTGAACACCGCCGCGCCGGCTGCGCCCGTCGGCGCCGTCCCGCCGGCAGCCGGTGCGGACGGCGTGAACAGGCGCCGGGCCAGCAGCGACTGCAGCGCCATGCCTTGCGCATGCACGACGAACGGCGCGCCCACCCGAAAAAACTCCAGCGCGTCGCTGGACGTTCGTGCGCAGGCCGATACGTCGACCTGGTAACGCAGCCGGACATGTTCGTTGCGCCAGGCCGGCGGCAGCGTGTCGGGCAGCGTGACGTGGCGGTCCTCGAGCACGACACCATCACGCGTGACGATGCGCCGCACCTCGGTGATCTTGCGCGCGCCGCTGCAGTCGGTGTCGGATGGCCCGGCGCCGGGCTGTGCGGGTTGCGCCCAGGCCGGCTGCATGGCGCCGGCGCATGCGAGCAGCAGGCACAGCAGCATCGACGCCAGCGCAACCGGCCATCCGGCCCCGGGGGCGCGGCGGCGGCCCATCATGCCAGCGGCGACGCGGCCCGGTTCATGGCATCCGGATGCCCATGCCGTTTGCCGCACGTGCGAACCGATGCATCTGTCGCTACCGTGTCAGAGCGCGAAGATCTTGCCCGGGTTCATGATGTTGTCCGGGTCGAGCGCACGCTTGATCGTGCGCATCATGTCGACCGCGCCATCGCCGGCTTCGGTGACCAGGAACTCCATCTTGTGCAGGCCCACGCCGTGTTCGCCGGTGCAGGTGCCGCCGAGCTTGAGCGCGCGCGACACCAGCTGGTGGTTGAGCTGCTCGGCGGCCTCCCGCTCCTCGGGTTTGCCCGGATCGAGCAGGTAGCCGAAGTGGAAGTTGCCGTCGCCGACATGCCCGACCAGGAAATACGGGATGCCCGAGGCGTCCGCCTCGGTCACCGAATCGAGCAGGCAGTCGGCCAGGCGCGAGATCGGCACGCAGGTGTCGGTGGAGATCACCTTGCAGCCAGGCTTGGACTGCACGGCGGCGAAATACGCGTTGTGCCGGGCCGTCCACAGCCGGGTGCGTTCTTCCGGCGTGCTGGCCCATTCGAAGGCGTTGCCGCCGTGTTCGCTGGCGATCTCCTGCACCATCTCGGCCTGCTCCTGGACGCCGGTGGGCGAGCCGTGGAACTCCATCAGCAACATGGCCTCCTCGCGCAGCGCGAGCTTGGAATGCTTGTTGACCATGCGCACCGTGTTGTGGTCGATCAGCTCGACCCGCGCGATCGGGATACCCATCTGGATCACCTGTATCGTCGTGCGCACCGCAGCCTCGATGCTGGGGAACGAACAGATCGCCGCCGAGACCGCCTCGGGCAGCGGGTAGATGCGCAGCGTGACCTCGGTGATGACACCCAGCGTGCCTTCGCTGCCGACCATCAGGCGGGTCAGGTCGTAGCCGGCGGAAGACTTCTTGGCCCGGGTGCCGGTGCGGATCACCTGGCCGCTGGCGGTGACCACTTCGAGGCCCAGCACGTTCTCGCGCATGGTGCCGTACCGCACGGCGTTCGTGCCGCTGGCGCGGGTCGCGCTCATGCCGCCGATGGTGGCGTCCGCGCCCGGGTCGATCGGGAAGAACAGGCCGGTGCTCTTGATCTCCTCGTTGAGTTGCTTGCGCGTGACGCCGGGTTGCACCGTCACCGTCAGGTCTTCGGCGTTGACCGACATCACCTTGTTCATGCGGCCCAGGTCGATGCTGATGCCGCCCTGCACCGCGAGCAGGTGGCCTTCAAGCGAGGAGCCGACGCCGAACGGTATTACCGGCACCTTGTGCTGGGCGGCCAGCGCGACGGCCTCGGCCACCTCGGCGGTGTTCTCGGCGAACACCACGGCGGCCGGCGGCGGCGCATCGAACGAGGACTCGTCACGCCCGTGTTGCTCGCGTACCACCAGTGCGGTGGAGCAGCGTTCGGCAAAACGCGCCTTGAGCGCGTCGATCAGGGCCTGGGGTACGTCGCGCTGCGCAATGGCGGGCAACAAGTGGTGGTTGTTGGCAGGTGCGTTCATCGTGTGGCTCCGGTAACTGCAGTCAAGTGTACGTCGCGCCGGCGGACCCGTCCCGGTTGTGCCCCTTGACGGTGGGGTTTGGACGGCGCGCCTGCAACCTGGACGCGCCGGCCATCGGACGCTGGCGCAATAATGCGGGTGTCCGCGCCGACGGGGTGTCGCTTCGTGCCGGCATGCGGGTGGACGAACGAGCAAGCAAGCAAGGAGTCACGGTGCGGGTTGCGGTACTCGAAGACGAAGCGGATCATGCGGCCCTGGTCACCCAGGCACTGCACCAGGGTGGTCATTCCTGGGTGGTGTACGACAGCGGCGCCCGGTTCATCCAGGCCATGGTGCGCGAGACCTTCGACGTGCTGGTGCTGGACTGGATGATGCCCGACATGACCGGTCTGGAGGTGCTGGACTGGTTGCGCCAGCTCGAGAACCACACGCCGGTGATCTTCGTCACCAGTCGCGACGCCGAGGAAGACATCGTCCAGGCGCTGGCCCATGGTGCCGACGACTACCTGGTCAAGCCACCCCGCGCCGGCGAATTGCTGGCGCGACTGCAGGCGCTCAAGCGGCGCGCCGACGGCCCTGGCGTCGGCCCGCTGGTCGTCGGTCCCTACGAATTCGATCCGTCCCAGTCGGTGGCACGCCTGCACGGCGAGATCGTCGAGATGACGCAGCGCCAGTTCGAACTGGCCGTGGTGCTGTTTCGCAACATCGGTCGCCTGTTGTCGCGCCAGTACCTGCTCGAAGCCGTCTGGGGCCTGAACGAGACGGTGCAGACACGGACGCTGGACATCCACATCAGCCAGCTGCGCAGCCTGCTGCAACTGGCCGACAACGGCTGGCGCATCCAGTCCGTCTATGCCCATGGTTACCGCCTCGAAACGCTGGCCTGAACGCCGGGTGGCCGGCGGCTGGTTGCTGGGCTTGCTGGTCGCCACGGCGTCGGCGCCGGGGCTTGCCGCGGACGAAGCACCCGCCACCCTGGCGCTGACCCTGCGCCCCGGCGACACCCTGATCGGCATCGGCCAGCGTTACTTGGAGCAGCCCGGGCGCTGGGTCGACCTGGCGCGGCTCAACGGCATCCGCGATCCGCGCCGCCTGCGGCCGGGCGCGGCACTGCGGATTCCGCTCGACTGGATGCGCTGGCAGGCCTTGCCGGTCGAGGTCGTGCACGTGCACGGGACGGTCCGGGGGCCCCAAGGCCCGCTGGCGCCGGGGATGCGGCTGGCGCAGGGCGATCGTTTCGACACCGGCGCCGACGGCATCCTGACGCTGCGTTTTGCCGGCGGCGCGCTGGCCGTGTTCGCGCCGCGCACGCAGGCTGCGCTGGGCGCGTCGCGCGAGGCGCCGCTGGGCGGCGTGCGTGCCACCCGCATCGACCTGGACCAGGGCGCGGTCGAGACCACGGTCCAGCCGCTGGCGACGCCCGACTCGCGGTTCGACGTGAAGACGCCACGGGTCGTCACCGCGGTGCGCGGCACCCGGTTCCGTGTGGCGCAGGAGTCAACGGCCAGCCGGCACGAGGTGCTCGAAGGGCGCGTCGCCGCGCAAGGCGCGACCCCGCATCCGGTCGAGATCGCCCAGGGTTCCGGCCTGCGTGCCGAGGGCGGACAACTCGGACCGGTCGTGCGGCTGCTGCCTGCGCCCGATCTGTCGGCGCTGCCGGCGCGTATCGAACGCACTTCGCAGCTGCTGCAGGTCGCGCCGCTGCCCGGTGCCGTCAGCTGGCGCTGGCAGGTGGCCACCGATGGCGCATTCGTGCAGCGGGTGCAGGACGTGCAGACCCGCGAGCCGCGCTGGTTGCTGGCCGGCCTGCCGGACGGCGATTACCAGCTCCGGGTACGCGCGGCCGACGCCCAGGCGATCGAGGGCAACGATGCGCAGATGGCGTTTGCCGTGCGCGCGCGGCCCGAACCGCCGCTGCAGCTGTCGCCGCCGGCCGGCGCCCCGGTGGTGTCCGGCACGGCGCTGACCTGGACCCGGGTCGCCGGTGCGCCGGCCTACCGGGTCCAGGTGGCGCGTGATGCGCAGTTCAGCGACAGGGTGCTGGACCGTCCGGATGTTGCCGCCGGCCGGCTGGTGCCGGAACCGGCGCTGGCCCCGGGCAGCTACCACTGGCGCCTCGCCACCCAGCGGCCGGACGGCAGCCACGGGCCGTTCGGCGATCCGGCCATGTTCACCGTGCTCGAACCCAGTTCCGTCGCACCGCCGCAACTGGGCAGCGACGGGCTGCGCCTGGCCTGGTCCGGGCCGGCCGGGTTCCAGCACCAGGTGCAGGTCGCGCGGACCCCCGATTTCGCGCAGCCCGTGCTGGACCGGCAGGTGCCCGGTGCCAGCCTGACCCTGCCCGACCCGACGCCCGGCCGTTACCACGTGCGTACGCGCCTGGTGTTGCCCGATGGCGGCCGGGGCCCCTGGTCGTCCACCCAGCAATTCGACGTGCCGGCGCCTCCGGAGCCGCCGTCCCACCCGGGGTACCTGTTGCTGCTGTTGCTGCTGCCGCTGTTGTGATCGCCCGCGCGCAGCAGCTGCCGCGTCCGTGGCGTGGCGATCGCGCAGGCCCGGGCGGGCCGCCGCGGCCATGATGCGCCACCCGACGGCAGGGCGCCACCTGCGCGAATGGCTGCTGCTGGCACTGGCGCTGCTGGTGTTCCTGGTGGCGGCGCAACGCGGCGCCTGGTTCGAACGCGCCGACAAGGGCTTGTACGACAGTGCCATGGCCTGGAGCGGCCGGCCGGCCGCGGACGACATCCTGATCCTGGCGATCGACGAGGCCAGCCTGGCACGGATCGGGCGCTGGCCCTGGTCGCGGGAGGTGCTGGCGCAGGTCCTCGAGCAACTCGCGCGGGCCGGCGCCGGCCCGGTGCTGGTCGACGTGATCCTGGCGGAGCCGCAGCACCAGGACGCGCAGGCCGACGCGCGGCTGGCCGCCGCGATCGCGGCCCACGGACGCGTGGTGCTGCCGGTCTTCATGCCCCGTGCCGGTGCGCCGGCCGTGCGTCCGTTGCCGGCGTTCGCCCGTGCGGCCCGGCTCGGACACGCGCAGGCGCTGGTCGATCGCGATGGCGTGACGCGGCGCTTCCTGGCGCGCGAGTCCGACGGTACGGCCATCTATGCCCACCTGGCGCTGGAACTGCTGGCGGCCGGGGGCCATGGTGACGCGGCGCAGGCCGCGGCCGGCCTGCAGCAGCGGCTGGTGCCGCTCGCCGGACCGGCCGGGCATTTTGCGCGGCGGTCCGTGCTCGACGTGCTCGACGGCACGCTGGCGGACGAGCAGCTGCGGGGCAGGACGGTGCTGATCGGCGCCACCGCCACCGGCCTGGGCGACAGCGTGGTCACGCCGCTGGGCGGCGTCAACGGCGTCATGCCCGGCGTGGAGTTCGTCGCCAATGTGTTCGACGCCGAACGCGCCGGCCTGATGCGTTCGGTGGCCGGCGCCGCCTGGCAATGGGGCCTGGGCCTGCCGCTGGTGCTGGCCTACCTGGTCGCGCTGCTGCTGCTCACGCCCCGGCGCGCGCTGGTGCTGACGGTGGTGCTGGTGTTCGGCGTGCCGCTGGCGGCCTGGCTCGTCATGCGCCTGGCCGGCTGGTGGTGGCCGCCGGCCACGGTGCTGGCCACCGTGTCGCTCGCCTATCCGTTGTGGAACTGGCGCCGGCTCGAATCGAGCCTGGCCACGATGACGCGCGAGACGCAGCGCATCGCCGGGCTGCTGCATCCCGGCAACCGGCCCGGCACGCCGTCGCCGGATGGCGGACCGCATTTCCTGGACCCGGTCGAGAGCCGGATCGCCGCCATCACCCAGGCGGTCGACGAGGTGGCCGACGCGTTGGCCGCGGACGGCGATGCCGAGCAGGCGCAGCAATACCGCGACGACATGATGCGCCACCTCGCGCACGACCTGCGTTCGCCGCTGGTGTCCCTGCGTGCGCTGGCCAGCCAGTTGCGTGTTGGCAGCCCGGCCGAACATGCGGCGATGATCGCGCGCGTGGACGCCTGTGCGCGCCGTTCGCTGGAGTTGACCGAGCAGTTCCTGCTGATCGGTCGCGCCCAGGCGGTGGAGCGGAACCAGTTCTCCGAGGTCGACCTGGTGCAACTGCTGCACGGATGCGCCGACGACCTGTGGGAGGACGCGCAGACCATGGGCGGGCGCATCGAGCGGCGTTGCGATGCCGACCTCGCGCTGGTGCTCGGCGACGAGCGGCTGCTGCGCCGCGCGTTGCTCAACCTCGGCTGGAACGCGTTGCGCCATGGGCCGCGCGGCGGCACGGTGAGCTTGTCGCTGCAGCTGCACGACGACGACTGCGAGATCGCCGTGCACGACCAGGGCAGCGGTTTTGCGCCGCAGGCGTTCGCCACGCTGAGCCAGCGGTATGCGCGCGGCAAGGCCGGCAGCTCCGGCCACGGCCTGGGGCTGGCGCTGGTGCAGCTGGTGGCGCAGAAACACCAGGCCACGATCGACGTGCAGCAACCCGCCGGTGGCGGCTTCCGGATCGCGCTGCGGCTGCCGCTTGCCCCCGATGCGCAAGCGGCCGCGGCGCCGGGAGGACAATGAGGGCCGACAGGAGGAACACACCATGGGCAAACGCCTGACACAGATCGCCACCCGCACCGGCGACGACGGAACCACCGGCCTGGGCGACAACACCCGGGTCTCCAAGAGCGACTTGCGCGTGCATGCCATGGGCGACGTGGACGAACTCAACTCGCATATCGGCCTGTTGTTGTGCGAGGACATGCCCGCGGGCGTGCGCGAACTGCTGGTCGAGATCCAGCACCAGTTGTTCAACCTGGGCGGCGAGTTGTCGATCCCGGGGTTCGAGCTGCTCAAGCCCGATGCCGTGCTGGCGCTGGACCAGGCACTGGCCGAGCACAACGCGGCCTTGCCCAAGCTGCAGGAATTCATCCTGCCGGCCGGCACGCGGGCCGCGTCGCAGGCCCATGTCTGCCGCACCGTGGCACGCCGCGCCGAACGAGCGGTGATCGCGCTGCAGGGCCGCGAAGAACTCAAGCCCACGCCGCGCCAGTACCTGAACCGGCTCAGCGACCTGATGTTCGTGCTGGCGCGGGTATTGAACCGTTATCGGGCCGATGGCACGGTCGGTGACGATGTGTACTGGAAAAGCGAGCGGCTCGCGCGCGGCGAGGCGCCGGACGCGGCCTGAGCCAAGTCGATGCCCGTGCCGGCCGCGCGGCGGACGCCACCGGGTCGTGCACGACCACGACGGTCAATACAGCCGGTCGCGGTAACTCTCGTCCAGCCCCGCCTGCACCTGCTCCACGGAGTCGCTGAGCCGGGCGTGGTCGATGATGGCCTGCGCCACCGACGACATGCCGTCGAGGTCGGGCCAGCCTTCGGGCCGCCACAGGTCCGAGCGCATCACGCATTTGGCGCAATGCAGGAACATGCGCTGCACCGTCACCACGGTGGCGAGCTGTGGCGTCTTGCCGCGCACCGCCATCTTTTCCAGCAGCCAGTCGTCCTGCACGATGCGGGCCGTGCCGCCGGCGCGCAATGTCTCGGACTTGCCGGGAATCATGAACAGCAGGCCGACCTGGGGTCGTTCCAGCATGTTCAGGAAACTGTCGGCCAGCCGGTTGCCCAGCCGCTCGGGAATCGCCAGCGTGTGGTCGTCGAGCACCTGCACGAACCCGGCCGGATCGCCCTTGGGCGAGACGTCGACCTTGCCCTTGCCGTCGGCCGTGGCCAGCAGCAGGAACGGGGACCTGGCGATGAAGTCGCGGCAATGCACGTCGATGTGGTCGATGATCTTGGACACGACGCGCGGGCTGGGTTCGCCGAGCACGGCGCGCAGTTGTTCACGGGACGAGACGGTCTTGTCGAATTTCAGGGCCATGGCGGGTGCGCTGCAGCGGGTGGTGGGGGGAATGGTCCACACGATACCGCGATCGGCCGGGTGCTGGCGACGCTGCGCTCCCGGCCGACGTTTCCTGGGGTGAAACCGGGGCGTGTGCCACGCGGTTCACGCGCCAGCGACCACGCGCAGGCGCGTCAGGCGCGCAGGCAATCGCGCAGGGCGGCGGTGGCCTGCCGCATCTCCGCATCCAGGCCGATGGTGATCCGCAGCATGTTCCGGTAGTCGGGCTGCGCGAACAAGCGCCCGGCGATGCCGCGCTCGGCCAGGAAGTCACAGGCCGCGGCGGCCGTGATGTGCCGGCCGTCGAAGTCGAGCATCACGAAGTTGGTTTCGCTGGGGAACACGCGCAGGCCCAGGTCGGCCATGTCGGCGCTGAACCTGGAGCGTTGTTCGTGGTTGTGTGCCAGGACCCTGCGCATGTGTTCGTCGTCGCGCACCGCCGCGATGCCGGCCGCGATGGCGGGCCGACTCAGCGGAAACGTCAGGCCCAGCCGGTGCAGGATATCGACCACGGCCGGCGGCCCGTACAGCCAGCCCAGGCGCATGCCGGCAAGGCCGAAGACCTTGGAGAAGGTGCGGGTCATGACCACGTTGTCCGCGTGGTTCACGAGGTCCGTGGGAAGGGCGTAGTCCGACGCACTGACGTATTCGGCGTAGGCCGAGTCGAGCACCAGCAACACATGACCGGGCAGGCCGGCATGCAGACGCCGGATGTCCGTCTCTCCCAGGTGGATGCCGGTCGGGTTGTCCGGGTTGGCGAGCAGCACCATGCGTGTGCGCGGCGTGACGCAGGACAGGATGCCGTCGACCGAGGCCTTGAAGTCCTGGTCCGGCGCCGGGACGGGCGTGGCGTCCACCGCGAACGCGTAGTTCGGGAACTTGGGATAGCCGTGCACGCTGTGAATGACTTCGTCGCCGGGCTGCAGGTAGCCGCGCGTGATGCGTTGCAGCAGTTCGTCGGATCCGTGTCCGCACACGATGCGCATCGGGTCCAGGCCGAAGGCCTCCGCGATCGCGTGTGCCAGTTGCGCGGGCCCGTCTTCGGGGTAGCGCTCGATGCGATGCACGGCATCGCGCGCGGCCGCCAGTGCCTGCGGGCTCGCACCCAGCGCGCTTTCGTTGCTCGAGAGGTCGATCACGGGCGCGCCCGGCGGGCCGGTGCGCGCGGCCACCATGTGCGACTGGATGCGAAGAATGCCCGCGCGCGGGGTGACGGTCTGCGACATCATGATTCCTTCATGCGTGCTGCGTGGCGTGCAGGGCGCCGGATCCGAGCACCTGCTCGGCCCGGCGCGCCATGGCCAGCAGTTGGTCGTCCTGCCGCAACCGGCCGATCAGTTGCACGCCGACCGGCAGTCCGTTGGCGGCGGTGCCGCCGGGCAGCGAGACGGTCGGCACACCCAGCAGCGTCCACATCCGGCTGAACAGCGGGTCGCCCGTGGCCTCCAGGCCCCGCGGCGCCGGGCCCATGGCGCTGGGAGCGAGCAGAACGTCCCAGGGTTGCATCCAGTCCTCGAACACGCGGCGGGCGTTCGCCGCAGCCTGAACGGCTTGCACATAGGTGCCGCGATCCATCGCCATGCCGTGTTCCAGCAGCTGGCGCATCTGCGGACTGAGCAGGTCCTTGTGGCAGTCGTATTCATGCGCGAGGCTGCGCGCCGCCTCCCAGGCCATGATGGTCTTGTGCAGTTCGGCCAGCGGGTCGAACTGCGGTGGCGACGCGGCCTCGGATACCGCCATGCCCGCGGCAGCCAGCTGCTGCGCCGTGGCTTCGATCACGCGCTGGCAATCCGGGTCGGCCTGGTCCCACCAGGGTGTGCGGCACAGGCCGACGCGCAAGGGCCCGCGCCACTGCATGTCGTCCAGCGCATGGGTTTCTCCCATCAGCGCCCAGCGCAGCCACTGGGCGTCGGCCACGTCGCGTGACAGCGTTCCGAGCGAATCGAACGACGCGGCGAATGCCTTGATGCCCGCGAGACTGAAGTCCGCGTAACTCGCCTTGTAGCCCACCACGCCGCAATAGGACGCGGGACGCGTGACCGATGCCGCGGTCTGGGTGCCGAATCCGGCCGGAACCATGCCGTCGGCCACGGCCGCCGCCGAGCCGCTGGACGAACCCCCCGGCGTGTGTTGCGGATTGCGCGGGTTCGCCGTGGCTCCCGGCGCGAAATACGCGAACTCGGTGGTGACGGTCTTGCCGAGCACGAGGGCGCCGCTCCTGCGCGCCAGTGCCACGCACGACGCATCCCAGGCCGGCTGCCGTCCCTGGTAGATCGGCGATCCGCATTGCGTGGGCATGTCCCGCGTGTCCATGATGTCCTTGACCGCAAGGGGAACGCCGTGCAGGGGACCGGTCGGCGCCTGCCGGTCCAGCGCCGCCGCGGCGGCGCGCGCCTTGGCGGGATCGAGCCAGGCCCACGCGTGTACCTGCGGTTCGCGTTCGGCAATGCGTTGCAGGCAGGCATCGACCAGGTCGATGGAGCGCAGACGACCCTGTTGCACTGCGTCGGCCATCGCGTACAGGCCCATTTCGTTGACGTTCATCGTGTGTCCTTGTGGTGGTGCGGGTTGCGGGCGGCGGTCTGCGCGGCCGCCATGCATCCGAGGTGCGGCCGCTTGCGCCGCCACGGGTACGGACCTTGCTTCGTCCAGGCTGTACGCGTGCCGGCGGAGGGCGATAACGGGTCGCGGACGAACCATCGCGGTGCAGTTGCGGTTGCCGCGCATCCGGAACGGACATGGGTGCACCCGCCCTGTTCGCCGGATCCGTGTTCTTCATGCATTCAAAAGTTCCTGTTGGGAAATTTTGTTGCATTGTATTAAATCTTTCCGCATAATTGCGCCCATGCTGCACAAAACATTGCTGAACATGGACGCCGCCGCTTCGCCCATGGCCGTCACGACTGCGCGTCGGCGCGCCGCTCCACCGCGGCGTCCCATGGCTGCATCCAAGCCCGGGAGGCCGTGATGGACAACGGCGGCATGCGTATCCGTTGGGAGTGGGTGCTGTTCCCGCCCCTGCTGTTGTCGTTCGGCTTGCTGGTGGCGTCGCAGTTCGTGTTCCTGCGCGGCGGCTTTTTCGCCGATCTGGGTATAGGGCGGCTGGGCGAGGACTTCACCTTGCGCAACTACCAGCGCATCTTCTCGGACAGCTTCTACCTCTCCAGCCTGTGGCTGACGGTCAAGCTCTCGGCGATCACCACCGCCACGACGCTGATCATCGGCTTCCCGGTGGCCTACATGCTGGCGCGCATGCGTTCGAAGGCCAGCATGTATCTGATGGCCACGATCACGGCCGCGTCGTTCGTGACCATCGTGATCAAGCTGCTGGGCCTGAACATCATCCTGAGCTCCAACAGCCAGTTGAACACGTTGTTGATGGCCATCGGGCTGGTCTCCGAACCCATCGTCATCCTGGGCAAGATCGAAGGCGTCACGATCGGCCTGATGTATTTCACGCTGGCCTTCTTCGTGATCCTGCTGTACGGCGTGGTGCTGAGCATTCCGCGCTCGCTGGAAGAAGCCTCGCAGATCCTGGGCGCCAGTCGCCTGCGCACCTACTGGCGCGTGGTCGTGCCGCTGGCGTTGCCCGGCCTGGTCGGCAGTTCATTGATCGTCTTCAACCTGTGTCTCGGAGCATTCACGTCGGCCGCCCTGATCGGCGCGGGCAAGGTATTGACCTTGCCGGTGCTGATCCAGCGCACCGTGCTGCTGGACACCAAATACGGGATGGGGGGCGCGTTGTCGGTCGTGTTGCTGGTGGCGGGCCTGTTGATCAATCTGGTTTCGATGTACGCGGTCACGCGGCTCAAGGCTTCACGGGGGATGACGGCATGAAATGGCTGACGGAAAAAAACTTCGAGCGGGTGATTGGCATCGCGTGGATGGTGCTGTTCATGCTGTTCCTGCTCGGCCCGCTGGTCGTCGTGGTCGGTGCCTCGTTCGGGAACGGGCAGCGGGGCATGATCGACTTTCCGCCCGACGAGTTCACGCTCAAGTGGTATCTTGCGATCGATCCCATGCACGTGAAGGCCGTGGGAACCAGCCTGCTGCTGGCCCTGGCCTCGGTCGTGCTGGCCATCCTGATCGGCGTGCCGGCCGCCATGGGCCTGGTCCGCAGCCGCATTGCGCGCAAGAACGTGGTGGCCGCGGTGTTGCGCGCGCCGGTGCAGCTTCCCGCGGTCATCGTCGGCGTGGCGTTCCTGCAGTTCTACTACGTCATCGGCGACATCACGGGTATGTATCTGGTCGGCTCCTGGTACGGCATGCTGATCGCCCACGTCTTCGTCACCACGCCGTATGTCGTCAGTTCGGTGACCGCGGTACTGCAGCGTTTCAACCACCAGTACGAAGAGGCCGCGCTGATCCTGGGCGCATCGCCCTGGTCGACGATCCGGCGCGTGACACTGCCGGTGCTGGCCCCGGGGATCTTCTCGGGCGCGACCTATGCGTTCCTGGTGTCGTTCTCGGATCTTCCGATCTCGCTGTTCCTGGCCAGTGAAGACGTCAAGACCTTCCCCGTGGTGTTGTTCCAGTCGATGGACTACGACTTCGACCCTTCGCTGCTGGCGGTATCCACACTGATCATCGTCGGATCGTTCGCCATCATGCTTCTGTTCCAGAAGCTCATGGGGATGGGATCCCTGCTGCGTTCCAGCAAATAAAGCCATGCCGCCTGCCGGCGCCGCGTCGGCAGTCACACCGCCATTGCATCAAGGAGTACCACATGCAAACCGCACACAAGACCATTCCCTTGCACCAGGTGCCACGGACACCATCTGCGCACGACGATCGTTTCGATCATCTCGTGCGCGACGACGGCATGGTGCACCGGACGCTGTTCACGGATCCGGAGATCTTCAAGCTCGAGATGCGCAAGATCTTCGGCGCGTCATGGGTCTTCCTGCTGCACGAGACCGAAATCCCGAACCCGGACGACTTCAAGTCCGTCAACATCGGCCTGCGCCCGGTGATCGTGACGCGCGATGGCGACGGCCAGATCCATGCGTTGATGAACCGTTGCAGCCATCGTGGCGCCCGGGTCTGCGCCGAGACCCATGGCAATACCAAGCGCTTTCGATGCCCCTACCACGGCTGGAGCTTCAAGAACAACGGCGAACTCTCGGCTGTGACCTATGGCGAAGGTTACGCTGATACCTTCGATCACAAGGCGCACAACCTGGGGCGTTTTCCCCGTGTCGAGTCGTATCGCGGCTTCGTCTTCGGTTCGCTGAACCCCGACGTCGAACCGCTGCTCGACTGGATCGGCCCCAGCCGCGAGGTATTCGACTGGTCGATGGACGTTCCGCTGAAACATGGCATGCGTGTCGTGCGCTCTGCCTCCACGGTATTCCATGCCAACTGGAAGCTGCAGAACGACAACAACGGCGACATGTATCACGTGCCGTTCACGCATCGCTCGGTGCTGACCATGGCGCGCGAGCGTTACGGTTCCGGCAAGTCGCTCGACCACTTCCGCAGCGATGATTCGCCGATGTACGTCAGCGACCTGACCCACGGCCACAAGCTGATCGACCAGCGCCCGTCGCTCAAGACGCCGTGGGACCAGGCGGTTCCGATTCCCGGACGCGAAAGCTACTCGCAAAAACTGATCGACGAACTGGGCCTGGAGAAGGCACGCGAATACCTGCACATGACCGGCCGCGCCGGCATCAACCTGGTGCTGTATCCCAACATCATCGTGGCCGGCGGGGGGTCGTTCAATGTCTACGAGCCGATCGCGGTCGACAAGACCATGGTGCACCTGTACACGGTGATCCTCGACGACGCGCCGCCGGAGGTCAATACGCTGCGCCTGCGTTTCGCCGAGGATTTCGTCTACACCGGCAACCGCGACGACAACGAGGTTTTCGAGCGCATGCAGGTTTCGCTGAGCAACATTCCCGAGATGGAATGGGTCGACTTCAGCAAGGGCATGGGGACCGACCGCGAGGTGAAGCAGGGCGATGGTTCCACGCGCGGCAACATCTCCGACGAGACCGGCATCCGGGCCGCCTACCAACGCTGGAAGGAACTCATGTCCAGCGATGTCACCACCTGTGTTGCACTTTGAATGATGGGAGCCCGCATGTCCGCACCTGAAACAGCACCGGCGTTCGACACCGTCGTCCGGGCCGAGAACGACGAGCTCGACGACGTCCTGCATGTCACTGACACCTTGTATACCCAGATCCTGGATCGGGCGGTTGCGGCCCGGGCACGGACCCGCCGCCCCGAGCAGGACCCGGCCCTGCAACGCATCGCCGAAAGCGTGGTCCACGCGGAAGCGCGCCTGCTCGACATGCGGCGTTTCGACGATTGGCTGAACATGCTGACCCGTGACTGCATCTACTGGGTTCCCGCATCGCCCGATCCGGTGGACCCGCGCACCGCGACCTCGATTCACCTCGACGATCGGCGCCGGCTGCGCGACCGGATCGCGTTGACCAAGACCGGTCATCTGCATGCGCAGACTCCACCATCGCGCACCTGCCGCGTGGTCACCAACGTGGAGGTCTGGCGCGACGAGCAGGACCCGGAGCAGATCGTGGTGCGGTCGAACCTGACGACCTGGACGTATCGTCTGAACAAGCTCGATACGCATGTCGGCTGGCAGGAACACGTGCTGGCTCCCGATCCGGCCGGAAGCGGATACCTGATCCGCTTCAAGACACTG
>JBFIDI010000078.1:0-15722 GCA_041581405.1 Burkholderiaceae bacterium | reverse complement strand
TTCATCAACTCCGCAAGCGCACCAGTGGTCATGTCAGCTCCGATCGGCAACCCCACGACCTGCAATACGCATGCCGCGTCAGCCTGCGGCCGATTCTAGGCCGCGGCATCCGGTTGGAAGGGGCATCCGCCAAGGGCGCATGGGCTTATGCCGCAGTTGCATCGGGCCCGGCATGGCCGACGCCGTGGCGGGTCAGGCTGCCT
The DNA here is from genome assembly GCA_041581405.1 of Burkholderiaceae bacterium. GTDB lineage: Bacteria > Pseudomonadota > Gammaproteobacteria > Burkholderiales > Burkholderiaceae_C > CAISIP01. Next base: position 15,519 of record JBFIDI010000078.1, on the reverse strand, counting down.
GCGCCAGGTTGATGAAGCTGGACGGTTGGGGGAAGTTCGCCTTCATCCAGCCGTACTTCAAGCCGAGCGCATCCATCACGGGTACCGGCAGCGTCTCGATGGCCTCGGCGTCGGCATCCGGCTGGTCGGCCAGCAGGCTGCCCAGGTGCACGACGGCGGCCAGCGGGGTGATCGGTTTTTCGGACATCGGGGCCGATGCCAGCAGCAGCGCATGCACGTAGTCGGACGGGAAGTTCCAGCGCCGCGCCAGTTCGGCCGTGACCTCGGCCTCGTCGAATCCGACGCTGGCGTGCTCGCGTTGCCAGCGTTCGCCCGGCGCGCACGGAAGTTTCTCGATCGTGTCCACGGACTCGGGCCGCGCATCGGCGATGATGAGTTCGCCCAGGCGCAGCATCAGGCCGACCAGCCAGGCGCTGCTGCCGTCGATCTTGAGCTTGCCGTCGAGGCCGCTGGCGAACCACTGCGCGTATCCGGCGCAGTCGGTGCTGTAGCGCCAGAACTCGGCGCTGTCGATGCCCTCGGGCATCGAGAACGCGTTGTGCAGGCAGGCCGACAGTGCCAGCGTCCGGATCCTGGAAATGCCGACCAGCTTGAGCGCATGATCCAGGTTGTCGACCTTGCGCGGCAGGCCGAAGGCGGCGCTGTTGGCCAGGGCCAGCAGCTTGGCGCTGAGTGTCGGGTCCTGCGCGATCAGCGACTGGATCTTCTCCAGCGAAGTCCTGGGCTGGTCCAGGGTGTTGATCAGGGCCATGCCCACTTCCGGCATGACCGGCAAGGCGACGGACTTGAACAGATCGGCGATATCGGACATGCGGGCTCTCCTGTGGTGTGCGTCTGCCGCCCCTGGGCGGCACGTCCGACATTCTGACCGATTCGCATGACGTCTCCAGTCTTGCCACAATAGCGGCTTTTGTACGGGGAGCGCCACGCGCCATGGATTCTGCCAGCCACATGCCGATCGCCGGGACTGCGGGCGTGCGGGAGCGATCCGCATGACGGGCAGGCGCCGCGCATGCCGCACGCGCGTCGACGACCGCGGCCGTCGCCGGTTGTGCGCTGGCCGTGCCGGAGGGCGGCCCTGATGGAAGCCGGAACGCGGCTGGCCAAGACCGAAGCGGGTCGGCAGGAGATCAACCACCGCAGTGGCCGCCTGTCGACGGTCGAACGCCGCCTGCTGATCCTGGTCGATGGTCTCAAGACGGTCAACGAACTCGGAGCCTTCGTGCGCGTGGGCGAACTCGAGCCGGCGCTGGAGCGCCTGGTGGGCCTGGGACTGGTCGGGCCGCAGGGCGAGGCCGTGCCGCTGCCCCCGCCGGTCGCCCCCGGCTTCACGGCTCCGATGCCGCAGGAGCCCGAGCGGCCGGCCACCAGCGTACAGGCGTTCGAGCAGACACGTGCCGAGGTGGCGCGCTTCGTGCACAACCGGCTCGGCGAGCCGGCCGAACCGATCTGCGAGGCCATCCACCGCTGCCGCAATCCGCAGGAACTGCGCGCGTTGTTGCGTGGTATCGAGGTGTTCATCGGCCAGCGGCTGGACCCGGCCACGACGCAGGCGTTTGCGCGCCACTTCGGCAGCCTGCTGCTGTAGCGGTCGCCGGGCCGGCCGGCGCGCGGGCGCCGATGGTATTCTCCTCGGGCCTGCCTGCCTGCCTGCGGGCCGGCCGTCGTGGCGCGGTGCGCGTGCCACAGGTCAGGTCCCGCGAGCGACACAGCCTTCGCCCGTTTCCATTCCCCAACCTCTGGAGCCAGCCGCCATGATTCACGTGATTGCCGTCATCACCGCCAAACCCGGACAACGCGCCGCCTTGCTGGACGCATTTCGCGCCAATGTGCCGGCGGTGCGTGCGGAGGCGGGCTGCATCGAATACGGGGCGGCGGTCGATCTCGAAGGCGGACCGTCGTTCCAGACGCCATGCGGCCCCGACAGTTTCATGGTGATCGAGAAATGGGCGGACCTCGACGCGCTCAAGGCCCATGCGGCGGCACCGCACATGGTCGACTACGGCGCCCGCACGCGCGAGATGGTCGCGCAGCGTGCGATCCACATCCTGCAGCCGAGCTGAGCGCGCATCGATCGGGAGGCGGCATGTCGATCGTGCACGACATCGTCCACACGACGACCTATCGCTACCATGAACCCGTGCGTTTCGGCGTGCATCGAGTCATGTTCCGGCCGATCGACAGCCACGACCAGCGGGTGCTCGCCACCGATCTGCAGGTCAGCCCGCAGTCCGGGATCCGCCTGATCCAGGACGTCTATTCGAACTCGATCGCGCTGGTGCAGCCGCAGAGCGAGGCCGACGAACTGCGTATCGTGTGTTCATTCTCGATCGAACACGTGCCGGGCGACGCCGCGCCCCCGCTGGAGGTATCGGCTCAGGCACTGCCCTTCAGTTATGCGCCACAGGAGTGGATCGACCTTGCACCGTATCTGCGGCCCCATACCGAGGACCCCGATGGCCGGCTGATCGCGTGGGCACACCAGTTTCTCGACCCGAGCGGACGTTCGCCAACCTTCGACCTGCTGGCCCGCATGAACGCGCACGTGGCCACCAGCCTGGAGTACGTCGCGCGGGACGAGGAGGGAACCCAGACGCCGCTGCGCACCCTGGAGCTGGGTTCGGGCAGTTGCCGCGACTACGCGCTGTTGATGATGGAGGCCGTCCGCCGCCTGGGCATGGCGGCCCGATTCGTGTCCGGCTACCTGTACGACGAATCGCTGGACGCCGAGGGCGATGTCGCGATGGTGGGCTCAGGGGTCACCCACGCCTGGCTGCAGGTGTTCCTGCCCGGTGCCGGCTGGATCACCTACGATCCGACCAACAACCTGATCGGTGGCAGCCAGCTGATCCGGGTGGCCGTGGTGCGCGATCCGTCGTTTGCCGCGCCGATTTCGGGAATTTGGTACGGTGAGCCCGACGCTTACAAGGACATGGAGGTGACGGTCCAGGTGACTCGGCGCAAAATGGGACATCCAGCCTGATCGGCCGAGCACGGCTCGAAGCGACGGGCTCCGTGGCCAGCCGGCACCGTTTCAACGGGTGCCGACGGGCCGTAGTCACCGACATGTAGAAGGGAGCGACCATGGAATTGATCAAGCGGCTGTTCGGAGGCCCTGGCGAAACCGGCGGCGCGACCAGCGAACCGGGTTTTGCCGACTCGGCCGACCATGCCCAGGATTTCGCCGCCCAGTTGCCGACCCGGCGCGAGTTGCTGCGCGTGCGCACCCGCAACACCTTGCGCATGGCCGGCATTCCCGAAGCCTGGGTGGAGCCGCAGGTGCTGGTGGAACCCCAGGGCAAGCGCACCTTCCTGCATCTGCGCCTGGTCGTGCGTCACTGGGACGAACGCCTGCTGCGCTACGCCGTCGCGTTCCAGACCCGTCTGATGAGCGAGATCGAGCGCATCGATCCGCAGGCACGCCAGTGGCTGCTCAGCATCGTGTGGTGTTTTCCGCTCGACATGACCAGCCCGTATCCGGAGTTGCCGCAACCCTCCGCCTGGCTGGATGCCGAGCCGCAGCCGCAGCCGCCGCAGCAACCCGAACAGGACGACGTGCAGTCGGACCTGGCGCAACTGCTGGCGCTGCGGGACGCGGAACTGACCCGTTCCGGGACCCCGGGCGATGTGCGTGGCCATTGAGCGGTCCGGACCGGTTCCGGTACCGGGGCGCCGCGCATCGACGCCGCGCCCATGAGCGCGCGCCGGCGCCGGTAAGGTTTGCGCCCGCCGTGCGACTCAATGGGTAGCAGCCGGCCATCGGTGGACGGCCGCCGACCGAAGGAGAAAGCACCATGCGTACCGTATTGCTGGCATTGAGCCTGTGCCTGTCGTCGATGTTCCTGCCCGCCGGACTGGCGCAGGCGGCGGATGATCCGGTGTATACCGGGTTTTTCAGCAACGTGGCCGTCGGCGGGTACGACACGGTCGCCTATTTCACCGAGAACAAGCCGGTCAAGGGCGACAGCCGCTTTTCCACCTCGTACAAGGGCGCGCAATGGCATTTCGCGTCACAGGCCAACCGCGATCGTTTCGTCGCGGATCCGGATCGGTATGCACCGCAATACGGGGGGTATTGCGCCTGGGCGGTGTCCGAGGGCGACACGGCCTCTTCAGACCCCATGCTCTGGAAGATCGTCGATGGCAAGCTGTACTTGAACTACGATGCCGGTGTGCAGAAAAAATGGGAACAGGACATCGCCGGCCATATCCGCAAGGCCGATCGCAACTGGCCGGGCGTGCTGGGGCGGTGAGGCTTCGTGTTGCCATCGCCGGGCATGCAGCCAGTGCCGCCAACGCCGATGACCGGTGCGCGGGCGGCATGGCTGTTGCCGTGACGCCCGCGACCCTTCCGGCAGGGCCGACATGATGAACCTGTGGCACGAAGGCGTGGCCGTGTACGACGCGGCGGTGCGTGGCGCGGCCCAGCCCTGGGTCATCTGCATCGTGCTGATCCTGACGACCTTCCTGCTCGAAGACCTGGCGATTGCGGTGGCCGCGGTGCTCGCGGTGCAGGGACTGCTGTCCTGGGAACTGGCCGTGGCGGCCGTGGCGGCCGGTATCGCACTGGGCGACCTTGGCCTGTACGGCCTTGGCGTGGCGGCCAACCGGGTGCCGGCCCTGCGCCGGCGCCTGATCGACGGCCGCGGCCGCTGGATGGGGGAGCAGATCGCACGACGGTATGCCGGCGCCATCGTGCTGGCGCGGGTGGTGCCGGGCCTGCGCCTGGTCACCTACACGGCCTGCGGCTTCTACCGGCTGCCGTTCGCGCCGTTCTGCCTGTGGGTGGTGCTGGCCGTCGTCGCGTGGACGGGCGGCCTGATGTGGCTCAGCGCCTCGATCGGCGCCGTGCTGAGCGAGGCGCTGGGCATTCCGCCGGCGCTGGCGGTTGCCTTGCCGATCGTGCTGCTGGCCCTGGTGCTGATGCTCTGGAGCCGCGAGCCGCGCCAGCCGGTGGCGGGCGGGACAGGAGGGACGCCGTGAGCCTGGGTCGTCGGTATTGCAATTTCCGTGCGCGCCTGGCGCCCGACAACGGAGGGTGTCGATCGTGAGTGCGTCACTCGAATACGGAGCCGGGACCGGCCAGTTGCCGCACCAGGGCATGCCGCCGCTGGACGAGTCGGGTACGCCGCTGAGTTTCTTCGAGTTCTGGCCGATGTGGGCCTTTTATCCGCCGGTCGTGTTGTACGTGTTGTGGCTGATGCTGCGTTACCGGGGCATCCTGCTGCCCACGGTGGCCAACCCCTCGTTTCCCGGCGGCGGGTTCGTCGGCGAATCCAAGGCCGAAATCCTGCAGTTGGCGACCCGGCACACGCCGGAATGGGTTGCGCCGTTCATCGTGGTCGATCGACCCGCGGCCGACGCCGCCGGCGGCGACGACCTGGATGCGGAACTGGCACAGGCGCTGCGCAGGCTGAAGGCCGCCGGCCTCGCGTTGCCGGTGGTGGCCAAGCCCGACCTGGGTTGTCGCGGCGCCGGCGTGCAGCTGGTGCGCAGCGTCGACAAGCTTCGCCAGTACCTGGCCGGGTTTCCGCGCGGTGCGCGGCTGCTGCTGCAGGCCTACGTGCCGTTCGAGGGTGAGGCCGGCATCTTCTACTGCCGCCGGCCGGGGCAGGACAAGGGGCGCATCATCTCGGTCACGCTCAAGTATTTCCCGCATGTCTATGGCGATGGCCGGCGGACCCTGCGCGAACTCATCCTGGACGATCCGCGCGCCGGCCGGTTGCCGCACCTGTACCTGCGCCGGCATGCGGCGCGGCTCGAGGAAGTGCCCGCACCCGGCCAGCCGATCCGGCTTGCGTTTGCCGGCAGCCACAGCCGCGGAGCGATCTTCCGCAACGGCAACGACCTGGTGACGGCGGCCATGGAAGCGCGTTTCGACGCCATCGCCCAGCGCCTGCCCGAGTTCTATTTCGGACGTTTCGACATCCGTTTTGCCGATTTCGACCAGGTCCGGGAGGGCCAGGCCTTCACCATCGTCGAGGCCAATGGCGCCGGCGCCGAAAGCACGCATATCTGGGACCGTCGCACCACCTTGCTGCGGGCCTGGGCCGACCTGATGCGGCAATACCGGCTGCTGTTCCAGATCGGGCGCGCCAACCGCGATCGCGGTTTTCGCCCGCTGTCGCTGCGCGAGTTCCGGCGCTGGCACCGGCGCGAGAAGGAACTGACGCCGCTGTATCCGGCCACGGACTGAGCACCGAACCGCGCCCGGTTCGCCCGCGGGCGTGGGGCAGCGCGCAGAAAGCCGTCCCGCCAGCGCTCAGAGCTGGATGCCGAACCGTGCCAGGCGGCGTTTTTGCGCCGGGGACGCGAGGTCGACCAGCGTGAGGAAGTCGATGGTGCCGAAATCGCGGTCGATGGCCGGTGCACTGCACATCATGGCGCCCAGGCTCAGGTAGGCCGCCAGCAGCTTCGGCGTCTTGGGGGCGTCCGAGGCCACGGTATCCAGCGGGCAGGCGAAACCGGGCATCGGTGTCGTGCGCCAGGCCGGCGGGGCCAGGTGCGGCAGCAGGCGTTGCCAGGTGGCCGCCCCGACGGCGCCATCCTGGCTGGTCAACGAGCTGCAGCCGATCAGGTAACGCACCGCGTGCTGCTGCGCGTAGTCCGCAATGCCGCGCCACAGCAGGCTGAGCACGGAGAACGAGCGGTGGTCGCGGTGGATGCAGGCGCGACCGAGTTCGAGCATCCGCGCCCGGTGCGGCTCGAACGGCAGGAAATCGAACTCCCGCGCGCTGTAATAGCCCAGGTGGTCGCGGGCACGCTGGCCGGTCTGCAGGCGATAGGTGCCCACCACCTCGCCGCTGCGCGCGTCCTCGACCAGCAGGTGGTCGCAGGCGGCGTCGAAGTCGTCGGCATCCAGGCAGGTCGCAAACGACTGTGCCAGGCCCTCGTGCATCTCGACGTTGAACACGAAGAAACGCAGCACCTGGGCCGCGCGCAGGTCGCTCGCGTCCTCGGCCAGCCGCAGCCGGTAGTCCGGCCCGCTGATACGCAGGCGCTCGCGCAGGGACCGGGACGATGCAGTGCTGTTCATGATGATGGCGGGCGTCATACGATCATCGGTCGTGCGGGATCGCAAATACTTTCATCAGGCATGCGCGGGCGCCGGTCTGCGCAAGGGTTAAGCTGTCGTTTGTCGAAGGATGAACCGAAAGCCCGCACATGCCAGAGCCCATTGCCCGTTCCATGTCCGATCAGCCGCCGGCACGACATGCACTGTATCCGACCAGGGTCGTCAACATCATCGGGGGACCGGGGTGTGGCAAGTCCTTGTTCTCCGCTGCCATCATGCTGCATCTGCATCTGCACCACAAGACGGTGGAGCAGGTGCCGGACCATGCCAGGCTGGCGGTGTGGAGTGGCGACCACGATGCGCTGAGGAACCAGTACCAGCTTGCGCAGCAGCAGTTCCGCATGCTGGAGCTGCTCGACACCCAGGTGCAGTACCTGGTCTGCGAGTGTTCCTTGCCGCAGTTGCTCTATTACAACGCCCACTATGCCGACAACGTCTGCGATGTCGCCCGCACGCGGGCGCAGATCCTGCAGTGGTACGGGCGCCACGACAACATCAACGTGCTGGTCGAGCGCGGCGACGGACCGTATGTGCAGGCCGGCCGCCGGCAGGACGAAGAAGGCGCGCGGGCCGTGGACCGCGAGTTGCGCGTGTTGCTCGACCAGGAACATATCGCGCACACCATCGTGCGGGCCGACCTCGACGCGATCCGGGCGTTTGCCGACAGCCTGATGTGAGGCGATCGGGCGACGCGCCGCACGCGCAGCGTGCCGTTTCAGCGCAGTCGGCGCGGCGAGACGGCCTCGGCCCGGACCCCCTGCGCCAGCAGCGCGTCGGGTACGGGCCGGCGCAGCAGCAGCGCCGCCGCCAGTTCGGATGCGCCCGGCGCACTCTGGATGCCGTATCCGCCTTGCGCCGCCAGCCAGAACAGGCCGTCGCAGGACGGATCCCATCCGATCACCAGTTCGCCGTCGGGCACGAAGGAGCGCAGTCCGGCCCAGGTGCGCAGCGGACGGCGGATCTGCAGCGTGGTGACGGATTCGATCTGGTGGATGGCGGTGGCGATGTCGAGTTCTTCCGGCACCACGTCATGCGGGACCGTCGGGTCGGCGTTGGCGGGTGACCCCAGCAGCACGCCCGCATCGGGCTTGAAGTACCAGGTTTCGTCCATGCTCGAGACCACCGGCCAGTGCGCCGGGTCGACGCCTTCGGGCGGGCGGAAGGTGAACGCGCTGCGGCGGTGGGGTACCAGGCCGATCGCCGGCGCACCACACAGGGCGCCCACGTCGTCGGCCCAGGCCCCGGCGGCGTTGACCAGGGCGCGCGCGCTGAAGTCGCGCCCATCGGCCAGTCGTATCTGCCACAGGCCGTCGCTGCGGCGCAGCTGCGTGACCTCGGCCTTGTTGCACACGGTGCCGCCGCCGTGGCGCAGCATCCGCAGAAAGCCCTGGTGCAAGGCGTGTACGTCGATGTCCATCGCCATCGGGTCGAGCAGGCCGGAATGCACCTGTTCCGGCCGCAGGCAGGGGACCAGTGCCAGCACCGCGTCGCGCTCGAGCGTGCGCAGCGACGGGCAGGTGTCGGCCAGTTCGCTGCGCAACGCCTGCAGCTTCTGCTCCTGGCCATGCAGCGCCAGGTACAGGGCACCACGATCGGACAGCAGCGGGGTGTCGGTGAAACCGGCCGGCGGTTGCAGGTAGAACGCGCGGCTGCCCCGGGTCAGCGCACGCACCATCGGCGGACCGTAACTCTCCATGAACATGGCGGCGGAACGGCCGGTCGAATGGTATCCGGGCTGCGACTCGCGTTCGAGCAGCAACACGCTGGCCGCGTCCGCGACGCGGGCGGCGACCGAGGCGCCGGCGATGCCTGCGCCGATGACGGCAAAATCGAAAATGGAACGGTCGGTCATGCGGGTTTGCGGTGGGGGCAGGGCAAGCGGTCATTCTCGCATCGGCGCCGACGGGGCTCGATTAACATCGATCGCTCCAGCGACTCGACCTTTGCCATGAACCCGTTCCATCGCATCCCCGGCCGCCGTTTCCTGCATGCGCCGGGTCCGACGCATGTGCCCGACGAGGTCGTTCACGCCATGAGCCGCCAGCCGATGGACATGGCCGATCCCCGGCTGGACCGGGTCATCGCGTCGTGCGAGCAGGGTTTGCGGCGCGTGCTGCAGACCGAGCGCGCCGAGGTGTTCCTGTATGCCACCAATGGACACGGCGCATGGGAGGCGGTGATCGCCAACCTGGTCTCGCCCGGCCAGTGTGTGCTGGTGCCGGGTACCGGCCATTTCTCGGACTCCTGGGCCCTGCAGTGCGAGGCCATGGGGGTGCGGGTGCTGCGCACCCCGTGGATCGAAGGCGAGCCGATCGACCCGGCGGTGGTCGAGCAGATGCTGCGCGACGACGCCGGGCATGCGATCACGGCGGTGTTCGCGGTCCATACCGATACGGCCAGCGGCGTCTGCAGCGACCTGGCGGCGCTGCGCCGTGCCATCGACGCGGCCGGCCATCCGGCCCTGTTCGTCGTCGATGTCGTGGCCTCGCTGGGCGCCAGCGCGTTCGCGATGGATGCGCTCGGCATCAACGTGGTGCTCGGCGCGTCGCAGAAAGGCCTGATGTGTCCGCCCGGACTGGGGTTTGCCGCAGCCGATGCGCGCGCGATGGCGGTCTGCGAACAGGTCACGACACCGCGCTACTACTGGGACTGGCGTGTCCGCAGGAGCGAGCTGGCCTACCGCAAGTTCTGCGGCACGCCGCCCCAGACCCTGTTGTTCGGACTGCAGGCCGCGCTGGAGCTGATGTTTGCCGAAGGCATGGAATCGGTGCTGCAGCGCCATCGCCTGCTGGCGTCCATGGTCCATGCGGCGATCGCATGCTGGAGCCGTGGCGGCCAGATCGACTTCTTCGCGCGCCAGCCGCAGGCGCGCTCGGACTCGGTCACCGCCATCACGGTGGCACCCGGCATCGACGTGGAGGCCTTGCGCACCGTCGCGCGCGAACGCTTCCAGGTTGCGCTCGCCGGCGGCCTGGGCCCGCTCAACGGCCGCGTGTTCCGGATCGGCCACCTGGGCGACATCAATGCGCCGATGGTGCTCGGTTGCCTGGCCGGACTGCAGGCGGCGATGGCGGTGCAGGGCATTGCTTTCGGCCCGGGCGCGCTGGATGCCGCGGTGGAGCGTCTCGCACACGCTTGATGCGGGCCATGGCCGATCCGCCCGTACACGGCATCGACTCGCGATACGCCTGGATCCGGCTGTTCGCGTCGCTGGCGCTGATGACGATCGGCGGGGTCGGCATGTACGGCTCGGCGGTCGTGTTGCCGGCGATACAGGGCGACTTCGCGATCGCGCGCGGCGACGCCTCCTTGCCCTACACGTTGACGCTGATGGGTTTCGGTGTGGGCGGCTTCGTGATGGGGCGCCTGGCCGATCGCTTTGGCGTGATGGTGGTGGTGCTGGTGGGCACGTCGTTCCTGGGCCTGGGTTTCGCCGTTGCCGGCATGGCCGGCAACCTGTGGCAGTTCAACCTGGCCCATGGCCTGCTGATCGGCCTGCTGGGCACGGCCGCCTCGTTCGCGCCGCTGGTGGCCGACACCGTGCAATGGTTCGACCGGCGCCGGGGCATTGCGGTGGCGATCTGCATGAGCGGCAACTACCTGGCCGGCGTGGTCTGGCCGCCGGTGATGCAGCATTTCATCGACACGGCCGGCTGGCGCGCCACCTATGTCGGCCTGGGCGTGGCCTGCGTGGTGACCATGGTGCCGCTGGCCCTGGTGTTGCGCCCGCGTGTGCCCGTGGCGGCGGTGCCCGCCGCAACCGGCGCCGCGCCGACGCTCCGGCGTTCGGCGCGCTTCGTCGGCCATTCCGATCCGGCGCGCCCGCTGGGCCTGCATCCGAACCTGCTGCAGCTGCTGTTGAGCGTGGCCGGCGTGGCCTGCTGCGTGGCCATGGCGATGCCGCAGGTGCACATCGTCGCGTATTGCACCGACCTCGGCTTCGGTGCCGCGCGTGGTGCCGAGATGTTGTCGCTGATGATGGCCACCGGCGTCGTCAGCCGCCTGGTGTCGGGATGGGTCTCCGACCAAATCGGCGGCCTGCATACGCTGTTGCTCGGTTCGGTGCTGCAAGGCATCGCGCTGCTGATGTTCCTGCCGTCCGAAGGACTCGTGCCGCTGTACGTGGTGTCGGGCCTGTTCGGCCTGTTCCAGGGGGGCATCGTGCCCAGCTACGCGCTGATCGTGCGCGAATACTTCACGCCGCGGCAAGCCGGCGCGCGGGTCGGGACCGTGCTGATGGCGACGCTGCTCGGCATGGCCCTGGGCGGCTGGATGTCGGGCGCAATCTTCGACTGGACCGGCTCCTACCATGCCGCCTTCATCAACGGCCTGGCCTGGAACGGCCTGAACCTGAGCATCGTGGTGTTCCTGATCCTGCGTGCGCGTCGCGGCGGCCCGCCGGCAGCGACTGCGTCGCGCCTGGCCACGCCTTGAAAGGACCCGGCCCGCCGTGACGGCCGGGCAGGGCGGCTACGGCGTCAGGTGCAGCGCAGCGGATCGTTTCTCGTGCTGCTTCTGCATCACCAGTTCGACGCTGCCGTCGTCGTTCTGGCGTTCCAGGCGCACCGTGAAACCCCACAGGAAGGCCAGGTGTTCGACCACGGTCTCGCTGGCGGCATCCAGGGGGCGACGCTGGTGCGCGAAATGGCGCAGGGTCAACGAGCGGTCGCCGCGCAGGTCGACGTTCCAGACCTGCAGGTTGGGCTCGCGGCGGCCGAGGTCGTATTGCTCGGACAGACGCTGGCGCACCGCGCGATAACCCCCTTCGTCATGGATGGCATCGATGCGCAGCTTGCTGTGGCTGTCGTCGTCGAGCACCGAGAAGAAGCGGAACTCGCGCATCAGGCGCGGCGAGAGATATTGCGCAATGAAACTCTCGTCCTTGAAGTTCTGCATCGCGAAATCGAAGGTCTCGCGCCAGTCGCTGCCGGCGATCTGCGGAAACCATTCGCGGTCCTCGTCGTCGGGTTGCTCGCAGATGCGCCGGATGTCGCGCCACATCGCAAAACCCAGTGCGTACGGGTTGATGCCGGAGTAGTGCGGGCTGTTGTAGGGTGGCTGGTAGATGACGTTGGTGTGCGATTGCAGGAACTCCAGCATGAAGCCGTCGGACACGCCGCCTTCGTCATACAGGCTGTTGAGCAGGGTGTAGTGCCAGAACGTGGCCCAGCCCTCGTTCATGACCTGGGTCTGGCGCTGCGGGTAGAAATACTGGCCGATCTTGCGCACGATGCGCACCACCTCGCGCTGCCAGGGCTCGAGCAAGGGCGCGTGTTTCTCGACGAAATACAGCAGGTTCTCCTCCGGCTCGGCGGGAAAGCGCTTTTCTTCCTGGGGTTGCGTGCGCTCCTGGGTCGGGGGCAGCGTGCGCCACAGGGTGTTGACCTGGGACTGCAGGTAGTCGGCGCGCGCCTGTTGCCGCTCGGTCTCCTTGGCCAGCGACAGCTGGGAGGATCGCTTGTAGCGATCCACGCCCACGCTCTGCAATGCGTGGCAGGCGTCGAGGACCCGCTCGACCGCCGCCACGCCGTGACGCTCCTCGCACTCGGCGATGTAGTTGCGGGCGAACACCAGGTAGTCGATGATGGCGTCGGCACTGGTCCACTGGCGGAACAGGTGGTTGCCCTTGAAGAACGAGTTGTGGCCGTACGCGGCGTGGGCGATCACCAGGGCCTGCATCGGCAAGGTGTTCTCGTCCATCAGGTAGGCGATGCAGGGGTTGGAGTTGATGACGATCTCGTAGGCCAGGCCCATCTGGCCGCGCTTGTAGCGGTTCTCGGTGGCCAGGAAATGCTTGCCGAAGGACCAGTGGTGGTAATACACCGGCATGCCGATGGACGCATAGGCGTCCATCATCTGCTCCGTGCTGATGACCTCGAGCAGGTGCGGATAACAGTCGAGCCGGTAACGCTCGGCAATACGACCGATGGCCGCGTCGTATTGCTCGAGCGCCTCCACGGTCCACTCGGAGCCGCCCGGCAGGGTCGGCACGCGCGGCCCGCTCGCGGGGGCGGCCGCGTTGCCGTCGGTGCCGCCCGGCGGGCGCGCGGGGCCATCCTGCCGTGCGTCGGGACGAGGCCCGTTCGGCTCGTCCGGGCGGCTCATGCGGCCTCCGTCGTGCGTTTGCGAAACAGTTCCCGGAACACCGGATAGATGTCCTTGACGGTGGCGATGCGCTGCATCGCAAACACGTCGGGATGGCTCGACTGCAACTTGCTGTATTCGCGCCACAGGTTCTGCGGCGGGCCGTCGGTGATCTCGATATAGGCGAAATACTGGACCAGCGGCAGCAACGCGTCTTCCAGGATGGAGCGGCATCGCGGCGAATCGTCGTTCCAGTTGTCGCCGTCCGAGGCCTGCGCGCCGTAGATGTTCCAGCTGGCGCTGGGATAACGCGCGGCCACGATGGTGCGCATCAGCTCGAGCGCGCTCGACACCACGGTGCCGCCGGTCTCGCGCGAGGTGAAGAAGTCGTCCTCGTCGACCTCCATGGCGATCGTGTGGTGCCGGATGAAGACCACCTCGGTGTGTTCGTAGTTGCGCGTCAGGAACAGGTACAGCAGCATGAAGAAACGCTTGGCGATGTTCTTGCGCTCCTCGTCCATCGAACCGGACACGTCCAGCAGGCAGAACATCACCGCCTGTGTCGTGGGCTGGGGGATACGCACGCGGTTGTTGTAGCGCAGGTCGAAGGTGTCGATGAAGGGCACGGCCTCGATGCGCGCGCGCAGGCTCGCGATCTCGCGGCGCAGCCGCAGCACATCCGGATGCTCGCTGTCGTCGGCCGTGGCGGCCGCGGGCAGCGTTGCGAGCAGCTCACGCAGTTCCTGCTCGAGCGCGCGCAGCCGGGCGGAATGCGGCGCCCCGATGGCGATCCTGCGTCCGGCGGCGCCACGCATCGTGCGGCCGAGGTTGATGTTGGTCGGCACGCCGCTTTGCGTGTAGCCGGCGCGCACCCGCTTGTACTGGTCGATCCGTGCGAGCTGGCGCTTGACCATGTTGGGCAGCGCGAGTTCGTCGAAGAAGATGTCGAGGAACTCGTCGCGGGTCAGCGTGAAGACGAATTCGTCCAAGCCCCGCCCGTCGCGGCTGGCCTGGCCCCGGCCGGAGCCGCCGCCACCACCGCCGATCGGCCGATCGACTTCGTCGCCCTGGGAAAAGCGGTCGTTGCCGGGATTGACGCTGTCCCAGACGCCGCCGCGGCCATGGGCGAACTGGGGTTCCTCGATGTCCTTGCCCGGAATGCCGATCTTCTCGCCGTTGTCGAGATCACGCACGCCCCGCTGGCCGATGGCATCGGACACCGCCTTGCGGATCTGCCCCTTGAAGCGTTTGATGAAACGCGCGCGATTGACCGAACTCTTGTTCTTGCTGTCGAATCGGCGGTCTACGATACGTACCGTCATGTCAGCGGGGCCCGGTCGTTCCGAAAGCGTCGACGGGCCGCGCCTGGCAGGGCAAGGAACGCGGTGGGCGTGGGAGCTGATGCATGGCAGGTCCTGGGCGCCGGTGCGATCAGGACGACTTGCGCACGCGCAGATACCACTCGCACAACAGCCGGACCTGTTTTTCGGTGTAGCCCTTGCTGATCATGCGGTCGACGAAGTCCTGGTGCTTCTTCTGGTCGTCGGCACTGGCCTTGGCATTGAACGAGATCACCGGCAGCAGGTCCTCGGTGTTCGAGAACATCTTCTTCTCGATCACGGTGCGCAGCTTCTCGTACGAGGTCCAGCTCGGGTTGCGGCCTTCGTTCTTGGCCCGTGCCCGCAACACGAAGTTGACGACTTCGTTGCGGAAGTCCTTCGGGTTCGAGATGCCGGCCGGTTTCTCCATCTTCTCGAGTTCGTCGTTGAGTGCGGAGCGGTCGAGCATCTCGCCGGTGTTCACGTCGCGGTATTCCTGGTCCTGGATCCAGAAGTCGGCATAGGTCACGTAGCGGTCGAAGATGTTCTGCCCGTATTCGGAGTAACTCTCGAGGTAGGCGGTCTGGATCTCCTTGCCGATGAACTCGGCATAGCGCGGCGACAGGTATTCCTTGATCGTGCGCAGGTATTTCTCTTCGACTTCCGGGGCGAACTGCTCCTGCTCGATCTGCTGCTCGAGCACGTACATCAGGTGCACCGGATTGGCGGCCACCTCGCGGTGGTCGAAGTTGAACACGCGCGACAGGATCTTGAACGCGAAACGCGTCGACAGCCCCGTCATGCCTTCATCGACACCGGCGAAGTCCCGGTACTCCTGGTAACTCTTGGCCTTGGGATCGGTGTCCTTGAGGTTCTCGCCGTCGTAGACCCGCATCTTGGAGAAGATGCTCGAGTTCTCGGGCTCCTTGAGCCGCGACAGCACCGAGAACTGCGCCAGCATACGCAAGGTGTCGGGCGCGCAGGGCGCGGCGGACAAGGACGAATTGGCCAGCAGCTTCTCGTAGATGTGGATCTCGTCCG
>JBFIDI010000077.1:0-15830 GCA_041581405.1 Burkholderiaceae bacterium | reverse complement strand
GATTTCCCGATCCAGAACCTGCCGTTCGCGGTGTTCCGGCGCGCCGGCAGCGACGAGTCCTTTCGCGGCGGTGTCGCGATCGGTGACCAGGTGGTCGACATGGCCGCGCTGGCCGCCAGCACCGGACTGGCCGGCCTGGCCCGGGAGGCCGCGCAGCTGTGTGCGCGCGACGCACTGAACGATTTCCTGGCCATGGGCCCGAAGGCCTGGCAGGCGCTGCGCCACGCCTTGTTCGCGCTGCTCGAGCAGGACGCGACTCCCGACATGGTCAGCATCGCGCGCGGCTGCCTGGTGCCGATGGACACGGTGGAATATGCGCTGCCCAACCGCATCGGCGACTACACCGATTTCTATACCTCGCTCGACCATGCGCGCAACGTCGGCGCGCTGATCCGCCCCGACGACCCGGTCTCGCCAAACTTCCGCTGGATGCCGATCGCCTACCACGGCCGTGCGTCGAGCATCGGCGTCAGCGGCCAGCGGTTCCACCGGCCGATGGGCCAGGCCATGCCGCCCGGCGCCACGGCTCCGGTGTATGGTGCCTGTGCGCGGCTCGACTACGAACTGGAACTCGGCATACACGTGGGCGTCGGCAACACCCAGGGACAGCCGATCCCGCTGGCGCAGGCCGAGGACCATGTCTTCGGCATCTGCATGCTCAACGACTGGTCGGCGCGCGACATCCAGTTCTGGGAGATGAACCCGCTCGGCCCCTTTCTCGGCAAGAACTTCGCCACCACGATCTCGCCATGGATCGTCACGATGGAGGCCTTGCTGCCCTACCGGCAGGCCTGGAGCCGCGCGACCGGCGAGCCCCAGCCGCTGGCCTATCTGGACGCCGACGGCAACCGCAAGCACGGTGCGCTCGACATCCAGCTCGAGGTGGCGCTGCAGACCGCGCAGCGAGACAAGGCCGGCGATGCGCCGGCGCGCCTGTCGCGCACCAGCTTCCGGCACCAGTACTGGACCGTGGCCCAGATGCTGACCCACCACACCATGGGCGGCTGCAACCTGCAAGCCGGCGACCTGCTCGGCACCGGCACCATCAGCGGCCCGAGCCCAGACCAGGCCGGCGCCATCATCGAACTGACCCGCGGCGGCAGCCAGCCGCTGACGCTGGAGGGCGGCAGCGGAACCACCAAGGAACAACGGCGTTTCCTGGAAGACGGCGACAGCGTGATCTTCCGTGGCTGGTGCGAGGCGCAAGGCGCGGCACGCATCGGGTTCGGCGAATGCCGGGGCACGGTCTTGCCGGCCGTCGCGTCCTGAGCAACCGACCCATCGTCACCCGAGCTCCGACAACTCCAGCCCTGCCGTCACGATGCCGATGCCATTGCCCACCCCTGAACTGGTCTTCGTCGCCGACCTGACCGTCCATGTCGCGGCGCCGAGCGAAGCCGGCATGGTCAGCGGCTTGAACAGCCGCGGCCGCCGCCGCATCATCCCGATCACCGGCGGCACCATGACCGGCCCCCAGTTGCGCGGTCGCGTGTTGCCGGGCGGCGCGGATTTCCAGATCGTCGTGTCCGAGACCTGCGCCGACCTCGATGCGCGTTACCTGATCGCGCTCGACGGGCCGGAACACGCCGGGCAACATCTGTTCGTGCAGAACCGCGCCTTGCGCCGCGGCAGCGCGCAGGACATTGCCCGCCTCGTGCGCGGCGAGCCGGTGGACCCGCAGGCAATCTACTTTCGCTGCGTGCCGACCGTCGAGGTCTCCGACGAGCGGCTGCGCTGGCTGACCGAAAACGTGTTTGTCGGCACCGGGGCGCGGTATCCGGATCGGGTGGAGATGCGGTTTTTCAGGCTGACCTGAACGCCGGAGGCCTCATCGCGGGCACCGTGGCCACGCACGGCATGGCATGGCATGGCATGGCTCGGCTCGGCTCGGCTCGGCGCGATGATGGTCGGCGGTCAGTTCCTGGTCGCCTGCCAGGTTCCGGAGGAGCCGACCAGGGTGTTGCTCCAGGTGCCGGACGCGGCGCCGGTGCGCGTGAAGGTGCCCGAGAATGTGGCCCCGGTATTGGTGACGCCGGTGATCAGGGCGTTTCCGCTGCTCTGGACGTTGCCGGCAACGGCGATGGTCTGGTTGTAGGGAATGCTGATGCAGCTGCCCGAACCCGCGCCCTGGGCATTGACGGTGACCGTGCAGTTGCCGTGGTCGGCGGGACCGCTGGTGCCGACGAAACCCGCGTTCCAGGTGCCGGCGAATGCGGCAAGCAGGGTGAGCCGGAAATGTGCCTCGGCCGCGGCCGCGTCTTTCAAGGGGGTCACGCCACTGGTGCGCAGGGCGGTGGCGGTGGCCACGGCCGCCACGACGGCTGGATCGGCCGCGAAGGCGGCCTTGGATTGCGCGAAGTTCAGCGGTGTCGTCAGGCTGTTGCGAACCGCTGGCGTGATCAGGATGCCGTTGTTCGGATCACCATCGTCGTCGAGTGTCTGCAGCAGGCGGACCATGTTGCTGACCGTCGCATCGGTTTCATCGGCGGCGCCTGGCACGAGATCGGTCGGGAAGACCGTAGCCTTGCCGGCGGCAATGGTGCCGATGGTCACGCTGCCCAGCATGAAGGTCACGGGCTGGCCGGTTTCGTACTGGAACGTGCCCAGCGCATCGGTGGTACCCGTGGTCGCACCCGAGGTATAGGCCAGGCCTTGCACCGCCGCGTCGACGAACACGCCACTCTGGATGGTGGGCGCGGCGGCCCCCCCGTCGGAGCCACCCCCGCAGCCGGCCACGGCCAAGGCCATGCCCACGATCGAGAACCGGATTGCCCTGCCTCGCACGAGACCGTTGATCATGATCTGCCCCCTTGCTTGTCTTCGTGGGCGCATGATGCGCCGGTCACGCGATGGCGGCATCGCCTGAAAGGGGGATGAATACGAGCACCGCAACCCGGAGCGACAAGGCGCGCAGGCCGGCTCAGGCGTCGCCGATCTCCAGCCCGATGCCTCGCAGGTCATCGACCACCGGCACCACCGACAGCAGCACCAGGATGCCGGCCAGCGGCAAGGTCGCCAGGTATCCGAACTGCTTGAATCCGATGGCGCCGAGCACGCCGCCGACCAGGAAGAACAGGATCAGCAGTCCGAGCATGCGCAGGCGGTCCCGGTCGGCGACCACGCGGTGTTCCGAACCCGCGTCGACCCGGTTCCAGTAGATCAGCTTGCCCAGTTCGATGCCCAGGTCGGTGATGACGCCGGTCAGGTGGGTGGTGCGCACCACCGCGCCCGAGATCTTCGTGATCACCGCGTTCTGCAGGCCCATCATGAAACACAGCAGCATCACGGTGGCCGGCACGAACAGCCCGGTCACGCCGGCCAGCGTCGAGCCCATCAGGCCGAACACCAGGAACAGCCCGGCCTCGAGCAGCAGCGGCAGGGCGAACTGGCTGCGCAAGGCCCGCCGGCGCCCGTAGTTGATCATGATGGCCGAGGTCATCGCACCCATCAGGAACGACAGCACCGCACCCATCGCCCCCAGTGCCAGCGTGAACTCGCCCAGCACCAGGTTGTCCGCCAGCGACGAGACGATGCCGGTCATGTGCGAGGTGTAGAGCTGCACGGCGAGGTAGGCGCCCGCGTTGGCCGCGCCGGCGACGAAGGCCAGCGTGAAGCCGAGATGACGGATGGTGCGCAGGGAACTCTGCCGGCTGGTCAGGCTGCGCGCATATTGGATCGGCATGGTTCGATGGTACCGATGAAGCCGGGCCCGGCCGGCGGCACAATAGCTGCCACACCGCAACCCTGACACCGATCGACCCGCCATGCGCATCTGGACCCAGCCCCTCTCCATCGACACCCTTGCCGCCATCCACGTCGACACCGCAGTCGCCTGGCTCGGCATGGAATTCCTCGAGGTCGGCGACGACTTCATCCGGGCCCGCATTCCGGTCGACAAACGTACCCGGCAACCCTACGGCCTGCTGCACGGCGGCGTCTCCGTGGTGCTCGCCGAAACGCTGGGTTCGTGCGGCGCCGCGTATACGGTGCCCGAAGGTCACCGCTGTGTCGGCCTGGACATCAATGCCAACCACCTCAAGGGCGCCACCACCGGCTGGGTCACCGGTGTCACCCGGCCGATCCACCGCGGGCGCAGCACCCAGGTCTGGCAGATCGACATGCACAACGACGCCGGCGAGATGACCTGCGTCTCGCGCATCACGATGGCGGTGCTGGCGCCGCGCTGACGGGCACCGTCGCGGCGGCGGCGGTGCGTCACATCGCCGGAGACCGAGCGGCATGCCGGCACCGGATACGGCGACCGAACCTGCGCCATCGATCGATGGTGGCATTCAATTTGCTTGCGGCAGCGGCAGGTGTCGCGTATCCATCGACCTGCGGTCGAACAGGATGCGTGTCATCCGGTCACCATGTCCCGCCAGCAGCCCACACCCACCCCCGTCCAAACCGCCCGGTCGCCCTGGCGGCGGGACGGGGGCTGGCGGCGCAGTGCCCGCTTACTCCGATGGCGCGTCGTAGACGATGATCGACAGGAACTTGATGGGACAGCGCAGCAGCCGCTCGGGTCCGTGGGGTTCGGTGCCCTGGAACGTCAGCGCGTCGCCGGGCTCCAGCACGTGGAGTTGTTGCCCGCAGCGGTACTCGAGTTCGCCCTCCAGCATGTAGAGCATCTCCGTGCCCGGGTGCTCGAAGATCGGGTAACGCTGCGAGTCGTCGTCCATCGTGATCAGGAACGGCTCGAACCGCTTGTTCGGCCCCTGGTCATAAGCCAGCAGATGGTAGGTGTGCCCGCTCCTGGTGCCGCGGCGCACCACTTCCATGCCCGTGCCCTTCTTGACGAGCTGGGCGCCCGTGCTCGGCGTGTCGTATTTCAGGAACAGGGTCGACATCGAAACCCCCAGCGCACGGGCGATACGCGCCAGCGTATCGGTACCGGCCGAGGTCTGTCCGGTTTCGATCTTGGACAACATGCCCCGACTGATGTCGGCGCGTTCGGCGACCTGGGCAATGGTCAGTCCGTCGCGCAGGCGCATCTCGCGGATGCTCGAGCCCAGCAGGTCCTCGAGTGAAGGGCGGGTGTTCACAGCGTTTTTGTCCATTGCACTTCCAGTGGTTGCAAACGAGCGTGGATCACGGATTGTCACCCGCAACGGGTTTCCTTGAAAGAAACTTTGTTGCACCAAGGGAAATTATCCGCTATATTCGAAACCGTCGATCGGTTGCCCGTGACCTGATGCGCACCGGAGGTCCCTGAACCGTCCCACGGCCGCCGACTCGACAGGTTTTCCAGAAAACAACCTATCGAAAGAGGCCCTGTGTCGAATTCCAATCCTGCCGTCACGCGTCCCCCTTCCTTCGCCAGCCTGGAGGCGGCGCAGCAATACCTTCAGGCTGCCGACATCCGCTACGTGCTGGCGCAGTTCGTCGACATCCACGGCGTTGCCAAGGCCAAGTCCGTCCCCGTGTCGCACCTCGGCACGGTGCTGAACGAAGGCGCCGGTTTCGCCGGTTTCGCCATTGCCGGTGTCGGGATCGAGCCCCATGGCCCCGACTTCATGGCCGTGGGAGACCTGCAGACGCTGACCACGGTGCCATGGCAACCCGGCGTCGCGCGCATCGTCTGTGAAGGCCATGTGCACGGCGACCCCTGGCATTGCGACAGCCGCGTGGTGTTGCGGCGCCAGCTCGATCGCCTGAGCGCGATGGGGCTGACGCTGTACACCGGCCTCGAGCCGGAGTTCTCGCTGCTCAAGCGCCAGCCGGACGGCTCCGTGGCGGCCTACGACACCAGCGACCAGCTGGAGAAACCGTGTTACGACTACAAGGGCTTGTCGCGCATGCGCGAGTACCTGGAGCGCCTGTCGGACAACCTGCGTTCGGTGGGTTTCGACATCTACCAGATCGACCACGAGGACGCCAACGGGCAGTTCGAACTGAACTACACCTACTCCGACGCCTTGTCCTCCTGCGATCACTTCGTGTTCTTCAAGATGGCGGCCACGGAGATCGCCAACGACATGGGCCTGCTGTGTTCCTTCATGGCCAAGCCGTTCTCCCATCTGCCGGGCAACGGCATGCACATGCACGTGTCGCTGGGTGACGGTACGCGCAACCTGTTCATGGACAAGGACGACCCGCGCGGCCTGGAACTGTCCGAACTGGCCTACCAGTTCCTCGGCGGCCTGCTCGCCCATGCGCGCGCGCTGTCGCTGCCCTGTGCGGCGACGGTCAACTCCTACAAGCGCCTGGTGGTGGGGCGCTCGCGGACCGGCGCCACCTGGGCGCCGGCCTACATCAGCTACGGCGACAACAACCGCTCGACGATGATCCGCATCCCCAAGGGCCGCCTCGAGTTGCGGCTGGCCGACGGATCGTGCAACCCCTACCTGGCTACCGCCGCGCTGATCGCCGCCGGTCTCGACGGCATCGAACGCAAGCTCGATCCCGGCGATCCGTGCAACGTCAACCTCTACGACTGGAGCGAGTCTCAGCTCAAGGAGGCCGGCATCGGCCTGTTGCCGCAGTCGCTCAACGAAGCGATCACGGCCTTCGATGCCGACCCGGTCGTGCGCGGCGCGCTCGGCCCCCTGTCCGACGAACTCGTGAAGCTCAAGCGCCACGAGTGGACGGAATACATGCGCCACGTCTCCGACTGGGAGATGAAGCAGTACCTCGAATTCTTCTGAGGAGCGGGCACATGTGTGGAATCGTGGGGTTGCTGATGAAGAACCCGGACATGCGCCCGCAACTGGGCGCGCTGATGGTGCCGATGATGATCGGCATGAGCGAGCGTGGCCCCGACTCCGCCGGCCTGGCGGTGTTCACGCAGCCGCTGCCGGCCGGCCACAGCAAGCTGAGCGTCTTTGCGGGGTTCGACCCGGACGGTACGACGTATGACTGGAACCGGCTCGCCGCCGCGCTGGGCGAGGCCTTGCACGACACGGTACGGGCCCATGCCACGGGCCAGCATTGCATCCTGAGCTTCCAGGGCGACACGCAAGCGGTCAAGGACTGGCTGCTGGCGCATGCGCCGACCTTGCACGTGTTGTCGACCGGACAACACATCGACCTGTACAAGGATGTCGGCACGCCGGCCCAGGTGTGCGAACGTTATGGCTTCACCCGGCTGCAGGGCTCGCACCTGATCGGGCACACACGCATGGCCACGGAATCGGCCGTCACGCCCGACCGCGCCCATCCGTTCACGGCCGGGCGGGACTTCTGCCTCGTGCACAACGGCTCCTTGTCCAACAACTTCGCGGTACGGCGCACGCTGGAGTCCGAAGGCATTGCGTTCGAGACCGACAACGACACCGAGGCGGCCTGCCGTTTCCTCGAGTGGCGCATGCGCGAAGGCGACCCGCTGGAGGCGGCGCTGCACCAGAGCCTGGACGTGCTCGACGGCTTCTTCACGTTCCTGATGGGCACCGCCGACAAGATGGCGCTGCTGCGCGACCCGTTCGCCTGCAAGCCGGCCGTGGTTGCGGAAACGAAGGACTGGGTCGCCGTGGCCTCCGAGTTTCGTTCGCTGGCGCACCTGCCCGGCATCGACCATGCGCATGTGTTCGAACCCAAGCCCAAGGAGATCTACGTATGGCAGGCATGACATTCGACCTGGCCGAGCGACCGCTGCGCGAACTCAACCAGTACCTGCACCACGACGCCGTGGCCGACGGTGTCGAGGCCGTCACCGTCCTCCACCCCAACGGCGCCCACAGCATCGCCGCCGGCCTGAAGGACGCGCTGGCCGTCGAGATCCATGGCCACGCGGGTTATTACGCGGCCAGCATGAACCAGCGCGCACACGTCACCGTGCATGGCAGCGTCGGCACCGGGGTGGCCGAGAACATGATGAGCGGGCGGGTCCACGTCAAGGGGTTCGCCTCCAACGCCGCAGGCGCGACGGCGAACGGCGGCCTGCTGGTCATCGACGGCGATGCGGGACTGCGTTGCGGCATCGCACTCAAGGGCGGCGACATCGTCGTCGGCGGTTCGGTGGGCAGTTTCTCGGCATTCATGGCCCAGGCGGGTCACCTGGTGGTGCTGGGCGACGCGGGAGAGGCGCTGGGCGACTCGATCTACGAAGCGCTGTTGTTCGTGCGCGGCAAGGTCGAGAGCCTCGGAGCCGATTGCATCGACAAGCCCATGGGCGCCGACGAGCGCCGCGTGCTGGCGCGCCTGCTGGACCAGTCCGGGCACGGCGACGTCGACCCCGACAGCTTCAGGATGTACGGATCGGCACGCACGCTCTATCACTTTCACGTCGACAACGCCGGAGCCTATTGATGAGCGACTATACGGACGCGCCACGCACCCTGCCGCGCTTTTCGCAGACCTTCGACCCGCACACGCTGTCGGAGATCCGGCGCGCTGCGGCCACCGGCATCTACGACATCCGCGGCGGCGGCACCAAGCGCAAGCTGCCGCATTTCGACGACCTGTTGTTCCTGGGAGCATCGGTCAGCCGCTACCCCCTCGAGGGCTATCGGGAGCGTTGCGGTACGGACGTGGTGCTGGGCAACCGATTCGCCAGCAAGCCGGTGCGCCTGAAGACGCCGGTCACCATCGCCGGCATGAGTTTCGGCGCCTTGTCGGCCGCGGCCAAGGAGGCGCTGGGCCGTGGCGCAAGCCTGGTCGGCACCAGCACCACCACGGGTGACGGCGGCATGACCGACGAAGAGCGCGAGCACTCCAGCATCCTGGTCTACCAGTACCTGCCCTCGCGCTACGGCATGAATCCGGACGACCTGCGGCGCGCCGACGCGATCGAAGTCGTGATCGGGCAAGGCGCCAAGCCCGGCGGTGGCGGCATGCTGCTGGGCCAGAAGATCAGCGAGCGGGTGGCGGGCATGCGGTGCCTGCCCGCCGGCATCGACCAACGCTCGCCGTGCCGCCATCCCGACTGGACCGGCCCCGACGACCTGGAGATCAAGATCGCCGAGTTGCGCGAGATCACGGACTGGGAGAAACCGATCTACGTGAAGATCGGCGCAACCCGTCCCTACTTCGACGTGCGACTGGCGGTGCAGGCCGGTGCCGACGTGGTCGTGCTCGATGGCATGCAGGGCGGCACGGCGGCGACCCAGGAGGTGTTCATCGAGAACGTCGGCATTCCGATCCTGGGCGCCATCGCGCCGGCCGTGCGGGCGCTGCAGGAGCTCAAGATGCACCGCAAGGTCCAGCTGGTCGTCTCCGGCGGCATCCGCAACGGCGCCGACGTCGCCAAGGCGCTGGCACTTGGCGCCGACGCCGTGGCCATCGGCACCGCCGCCCTGGTGGCGCTGGGCGACAACGATCCGCGCCACGAAGCCGAATACGCGGCCCTGGGCTCGACCGCGGGGGCCTACGACGACTGGCACGAAGGTCGCGACCCCGCCGGCATCACGACGCAGACACCCGCGCTCGAGGCACGGCTCGATCCGGTTGCGGGCGGGCGGCGCCTGGCGAACTACCTGTCGGTGCTGACGATGGAGGCGCAGGTGATCGCCCGGGCCTGCGGCAAGTCGCACCTGCGCAACCTGGAGCCGGAAGACCTGGTCGCGCTGACGCTGGAAGCGGCGGCCATGGCCAACGTCCCGCTGGCGGGCACGAACTGGATCCCCGGCGCGCCGCGGGTCGACCACGGAGCGGCAGCGGCATGAGGCAGCAGCAACAGCCGCTCGTGGTCACGGCCTACCTGTGGGAAGGCGCGCAGGCGCTGCAACAGGCCTGCGCCGGCATCGACGGATTGACCCTGCGCCTCGTGCACGACGACGACGCACTGGTTGCCGCCACCACACACAGCGAGGTGCTGATCCTCAGCGACGCCTGCTACAGCGCGGCGCTGGCCGGCGCGCTGCAGGCACCGGACAGCCGGGTGCGGTGGTTGCAGTTCTCGTCCGCGGGCTTCGACCGGGCGCTGGCCCACGGCGTGCCGCCCGACGTGATCATGACCAATGCGTCGCCGGCCTTTGCGTCGACCGTCGCCGAACACGCGATGGCGCTGTTGCTGGCGCTGGTCCGGATGATCCCGGCCAGCGATCGGCAACGCGACGAGCCGACGTGGCGTCGCGACGTCCTGCTGGCACGACTCGACTCGCTAGAGGGCCAGACACTGGCCGTGGTCGGATACGGCGCCATCGGTCGTGCGGTGGCCCAACGCGCCAAGGCCTTCGGCATGCGCGTGGAGGTCGTCGGGCGCACCCCGCCGGCGCCCGGTGGCGACGTCGCCGCCAGCCATCCGTTGTCGCAGCTGCACGCCGTGCTCGCTCGTGCCGATGCGGTGGTGCTGGCGGTTGCGCTCAACGACAGCACCCACCATCTGATCGACCGGGCCGCGCTGCGGCACATGCAGGCCCATGCCCGAATCGTCAATGTCGCGCGCGGCGCGGTTGTCGACGAACAGGCGCTGATCGCCGCCCTGGACGAAGGCGTGATTGCCGCGGCCGGGCTGGATGTCTTTGCGCAGGAACCGCTGCCGGGCGACAGCCCGTTGCGACAGATGCCCAACGTGGTGATGACGCCGCACATCGGCG
This sequence comes from Burkholderiaceae bacterium, assembly GCA_041581405.1. Taxonomy (GTDB): domain Bacteria; phylum Pseudomonadota; class Gammaproteobacteria; order Burkholderiales; family Burkholderiaceae_C; genus CAISIP01. Next base: position 5,355 of record JBFIDI010000077.1, on the reverse strand, counting down.
GCTTCGGCGGTGCGCGCGTGCATGCGCGGCTGGCCGCGTTGCTGAGCGACAACCTGCGGCGCTACCTGCACGGGGACGAACTGCTGCACCAGGCGCGGCAGCGGCAGCCCGGTTCGATGGCATCGCCCGCCTGATGCGGCGGATACGCCACGCGTCGACGATGCCTGGATTCCAGCAACCTTTCCCATGCACTTTGAAGGAGATGCAAGCAGTGACCCACACACCACCACGGGCGCATGCGCCGCGCGGCCGGAGCGCCTCATGACCAGTCCCATCGATCCGCGCCGCGTCGACTGGTCCGGCGACAACCCGGGCATCTATCTCAAGACCGATCCGCAAGGGGCATTCGCCAGCCTGTGCGTCTGGTTTCGCATCGCCCTGTCGCCGCATGGCCCGGGCCATGTGCTCGTGCTGTTCGAAGACCCGACCCGCGAGGCGGGCAGCTCCGGCGTCGCGAACGTCTGCATTGCCGACAACGCGGCCCTGGCACGCTGGCTGGTCGACAACTACTGCACCAAGTTCGGCGTGTTCCGCGGTGCTGCCGCCTTCAATGGCCTCGAGGTGCTGCCCATGACCTCGCTCGATACCAGCGGTACCGATGCCAGGGGTTCGCGCGTCGCGGTCCGGGCGCCGGAGCTGGAGGTCGAGCTTCGCTGGGGCGCGCTGGGCGAGCCGTTTGCGGCCGACGTTCCTCCGGAACAGTCGGGCACCGGCGCGCACCGGATGTTGTCGGTCTTCGTCGAAAGCGCGGACGCATCCATCACGGTCAACGGGCGGCGGCTCCCCGGCGCGCCGGTGCCGCGGCCGTTCCTGGGACGCACCGCCAGTTCCGCCTTCCTGGCCTTCTCCGAATCTTGGATCGCAGCATGAGCACAGCGTCAGACCCATCCGCCACCGACCGCGTGAGCGCATCGTCCGTTCACCTGCGGGGCATCCACAAGCGTTACGGCGACACCGTGGCCGTGCAACCCCTGGACCTCGAGGTGCAGGCCGGCGAATTCCTCACGCTGCTGGGCCCGTCCGGCTGCGGCAAGACCACGACGCTGCGCATGATTGCCGGCTTTGTCAGCCCCAGCGGCGGCCAGATGCTGATCGATGGCGAAGACGTGACCGCACTGCCGCCGCAGAAACGGCGCATGGGCATGGTGTTCCAGGACTATTCGCTGTTTCCGCACCTGAGCATTGCGGACAACATCGCGTTCGGACTGATCGAGCACGGCGTGCCCAAGGCACAACGCGATGCACGGGTGACCGAGTTGCTCGAACTGATACGGCTGCCGGACATCGGCAAGCGTTTCCCGTCGGAGATCAGCGGTGGCCAGCAGCAGCGCGTGGCGCTGGCCCGTGCCGTGGCCTACCCGCCGCGCGTGTTGCTGATGGACGAGCCGCTGGGCGCGCTCGATGCCAAGCTGCGCGAGACCATGCAGCAGGAGATCCGGGCGATCCAGAAGGCCTTGTCGATCACCACGGTCTTCGTGACGCACGACCAGTCCGAAGCCATGTCCATGTCCGACCGCATTGCCGTGATGAATGGCGGGCGGATCGAGCAGATCGACGCGCCGCGCACGATCTACGAAAAACCGCACACCCGGTTCGTGGCCGACTTCATCGGCAAGATCAACTTCTTCGATGCGACGATCGCATCGGCCGACGGCAAGGCCCAGGTCGGTGAACTGCCGATCGACCTGGGTCATGTGCCGACACGGATACGCCCCGGTCGCAACGTCACGATTGCGCTGCGACCGGAACGCATCGGCCTGCGGCCCGGATCGCCGGAGCACCAGCCGGCGACGGATCCGGGCACCCTGGTCTGGCCGGCCACGGTGCAGAACGTCACCTTCCTGGGCAATCTGATGCATGTCACGGCCACCTTGCCCGGTGGCCAGAGCATCATGGCCGAGACTCCGCCCGCCTCGCTCGCGCAAGGCGACACCGTATGCGCGACCTTCCAGCAGCAGGATGTGTTGCTGATGCAGGAGGTCCGGCCCGAATGAGCACACCGACTGCCGACGCATCCGGGTACGAGGTGTTCGAAGCGGGCGATATCGCCCTGCAGTGTGGCCGGACCTTTCGCAACGCCCGGCTGGCGTACAAGACGTTCGGCCGGCTCGATGCCGAGGGCAGCAATGCCATCGTGTTGTGCACGCCGTTCTGCGGCTCCCATCTCGACATCCAGTGGATGGTCAAGCCCGGCGCGGCGCTGGACCCGGAGCGTTATTTCATCGTGATTCCCAGCCTGTTCGGCAACGGGTTGTCCAGTTCGCCATCGCACTGCAGCGCGTCGGAGCGCGACGCGCCGTTCCCGCTGTTCACCTTCACCGACAACATCCGCGTCCAGCACGATCTGCTGTTCGGCCATCTGGGCGTCAAGCGACTGGCGCTCGTGCACGGCTGGTCCATGGGGGGCATGCAGGCGTATCACTGGGGGGCGTTGTATCCGGATCAGGTCGAACGTATCGGCGTGGCCTGCGGCGCGGCGCGCTGCGCGCCGCACAACCACGTATTCCTGGAAGGGGTGCGCACGGCGCTGATCGCCGATTCCGCCTGGCGCGACGGATGGTTCTCCTCGGTTCCGGAACGGGGCCTGCGCGCCGTCGGGCGCATCTATGCCGGCTGGGCGATGTCGCAGGCCTATTACCGCGAGGAGTGCTGGCGCGAGGCCGGGTTCGCATCCCTGGAGGATTTCCTGGTGCGTTTCTGGGAAGCCAACTACCTGCGGCGCGACGCCGACAACCTGCTGGCGCACATCGCGACCTGGCAACACGGCGACATCGCCGCCAACGACCTGTACCAGGGTGATTTCGCACGTGCACTCGGTGCGATCCGCGCCGATGCGTTGGTGATGCCCTGCGAGTCCGACCTGTATTTCCAGGTCGAGGACAACCGCCGCGAGGTGGCCCGCATGCCGCGGGCCGAGCTGCGACCCATCGTGTCGGACTGGGGCCACCGGGCCGGCAACCCGGCGCAGAGCCCGGCCGACGCCGCCTTCATCGACCAGGGCCTCAAGCAACTGCTTGCACGCCCTGGCTCGCTTTCACGCTGACTTTTCAAGGAGTAGACCCATGATTCAAGACGTCCAGGCCGCGCCGGGATACGTGCCGCCCATGAACACCGAACTGCGTGCGTCGCCACCGCCGGTCGACGACTACGAGGGCCCGCTCAAGGCCCGCTGCATCGCGCTGTGCGATGCGCTGGAGCGCCACGAGATCGACGTGGCCACCTACCTGGAGCGCAGCCGCGAACTGCTGCAGGACCCGCAGACGCTGACGGAACTCGAGGATCTGACCGCCCGCGCGCTGGAGCAGGGCCGCGACCAGGTCATGTACCGCCAGCAGAAGGGCAAGCACCGCATCACGCTGCAGCTGCTCTACCTGTCTCCCCGGGAGGTGCATCCGCCCCACGCCCACCACAACCTGATCTCGAACCAGATGACCGTTCACGGGCGTTGCCATGTGCGCGAATACGACCGCCTGTCCCGTATCGATGACAGCACCGTATTGCTGCGCCTGGCCCGCGATGGCTGGTCCGGCGTCGGCGACCTGATGCAGACCACGGAGACGATTCGCAACGCGCACTGGTTCGCGGCCGACGATTCACCCTGCGTGGTGCTGAACTTCTACATCCTGGGATACCAGAGCTGGACCTTCGACCCCAAGGATGCACCGCGGCGTTCGGGTCGCCAATGCCTGGATCCGACAAGTGCATCGCAGGAAGACGGGCTGATCATCGGTCGCGAGATCGAGATCGAAGAGGGTTACCGGATGTTCGGAGGCCGTCCGCTGGCCGCTTTCCCGGCCATCCCGCCGGTGCAAACGATCGCCGCTACCTGAGCGCCTCTGCGATTGGCGCACATCTTGCGTAAAGTTCTCACAGTTAACTTTTGTTGACTGGTGTGCACTTGTTTAGGGCAAGTTCTTTCACGATTCACCAGCAAAGGACCCGTTATGAAGCATTCTCTCATCCGATTCCGTGCAAAAACCGCTCTGCTGGGCGGCTTGCTCCTCTCCCTGGCACCGGGTTTCGCCGCGGCGCAAAAGATTCCCGACTTCACCGGCATCACCGTCAAGGTCGCGACCTTCGGCGGCGGCTGGGCCCAGGTGCTGGACAAATACGCCGGTGAGGAGTTCCGCAAGACCGGAGGCAAGCTGGAGTTCATTCCTTCGCATCCCAACGATGCGCTGGCCAAGCTGATTGCCGCCCGGGGCCGCGCCGCGCCCTTCGACGTGGTGGAGATGAGCGACTCCACGATCGAGGACTTCACCAAGGGTGGATTCATTCAGAAGATCAACCTCGACATGGTGCCGAACACGCAGTATCTCGACGCCAAGGACTTCGACTCGATGAAGGTCGCCAGCTGGGTGACGCAGGAGGGTGTGCTGTACCGTCCGGACAAGTTCAAGGAGGCCGGTGTCCCGGCCCCCACGCGTTACCTGGATCTGGCCCATCCCAAGCTCAATGGCCACGTCGGCGTGCTCGACATCAGCCAGGCCGGCGCCGTGCAGTTCCTGGTGGGTGCCGCCACCGATGGCGGCGGCAGCGAGGCGCAGCTGGATCCCGCCTTCGACACGCTGAAGAAGATCAAGCCGGCGCGCTACTGGAAACTGGGGGCGGAAGCCATGTCGGCACTCGCATCCGGCGACCTGTGGGCCTCGACCATGCACTCGGGTTATTTCCTGCAGTCGCGCAAGGCCGGGCACGAATGGGCCTTCCTCCATCCCCAGGTCGGCGACAAGAAGGGATTGCTGAAGTTCGGTTATCTGGGTGTGGTCAAGGGCAGCAAGCAAGCGGACGCCGCCGCCTACTTCATCAACACCTACATCGGTGAAGTCAACCAGCGCGCGATCTTCGTGGAACGCGGCGCCGTGGCCGTGAACAAGAAGATCCTGAACCAGTACAAGGACGACGAGAAGATCAAGGGCATCTACGTGCTGGACGACAAGGGCCTTGCCAACATGGTTCGTGTCAACTTCGACAAGCTCGACCCGGAATACAAGGACAAATGGTCGCGTGCGGCAGCGGCCGCCCAGTGACGGCACGACCCGACTGACACGATCAAGGCCCGCGGATGCGGGCCTTTTTCATGGCCGCCGAGCGCCGGGGCCGCATGTGCCCGGTGCTTCGCGAAGCGGCCGGACCTGCGCGCCTCGGGCGTCCGGAGCCCGGGCGAACCATGCAACGGGCAAATCGGCGGTGGGAGGTATCTTCGAGGAGGGGAGGGCCAACACCGCGGCGGGTGTGTTCCCCGCGCGGCAGACCCAGCGTGTCGGGTCTCGGGCCGGGTCGGACCGCCAGGGTCCGGCCCGGTTCAGGCACTGTCAGAGGATGAACGTGATGTTGCCCTGCGGTCCATCGCTG
>JBFIDI010000076.1:0-16009 GCA_041581405.1 Burkholderiaceae bacterium | reverse complement strand
GCCAGCAAGGCGCAGACCGCGATGCTGGACATGTGGCAATTCGCACCGCTGCCGTCGGTGGCGTTGATCGCGTCGACATACCCGTCGAAGATACGGGCGCGCCGGAACACGTCTTCCGGATCGGCCGAGTCCGGCGGATCGAGTTCGGTCGTGACCGCGAACGCGCCGCGGCGCAACACGCGCTCGAGCCGGCCGGGCGAGCTGTGGCCGGGCAGGATGGGCATCGGATAACCGGGGACCGGTTCGTCTTCGAATTTCACAGCTTCTCCAGCGCCGCCTCGACGGCCGTGCCTTTCTCGCGCGCCACCTTGAGCCAGGACGAGCGGCCCTCGAGCCGGCGGTCGACGGCGATCTGCACGACGCGGATCGCTTTGTCGCCACCGACCATGCGTTCGCTGCCTTCGAAGGCCTCGACCCAGACGCAGCGCATCTCCGGCTTGACCTCGCAGTTGCCGTTGGCGCGCACGCCGCCGCAGGGGCCGTTGCGCAGGTTCTTGGGGCAGTTCATCGAGCACGACATGCCGGTGGAGCTCAGCGCGCACTGGCCGCACATCTGGCAGTCGAACAGGAAACCCTTGGTCACGCGCTCGACCGCGGCGACCGGTTTTTCCAGCCGTTCGTAACCGATGCGTTTCCACAGCGGGTGCAGCGTGACCAGCACCCACTCGAAGGCGTTGTAGAAACTCTGCAGGCCGCGTGCATGGCGCACCGACCAGCGTCGCACGGCATACATCAGGCGGCCCCACCCGGTTCGGCCGGCGGTGTCGCGACGGCGGGCGCTGGAGCGGGCGCGGCGGCCAGCGTCTCGTCGACGCCGTGCGCGCGGATGATGCGCAACAGGTCGGCATCGGAATACCGGGCCTCGATCCGGTCCGCCTCGGCCTGCGCCTCGGCCTGCAGGTTGTCGCCGCAGCGGCGCGGCTCGCTGCGTTTCCAGTCGGCCAGGTAGGCCTCGGAGCCGGACTTGCCGGCGCGCATCGCGGCGCGGTCCACCGCCTCCTGGAACCGATGCGACAACTGCACCTTGGCGGTCTCGCGCCCGGACTTGACCAGCACCTGGGCTGGCACGTCGCGCCAGGAAATCACGATCAGCTTTGCCAAAACATCACTCCTTCGCTGGCAGCGCGCAGGCTGCCTTGCAGTTCGCCGTAACCGGTGACCCGGTATTCGTATTGCAGGCCCAGGCGCTCGGCCGCACGCCGCCCGGCCTCTTCCATGCCCGGCTGCTCCAGCTGGGCCAGGTAGACCAGGCGCGTGTAGTTCCCGAAATACAGCGGCATCAGCTCCGGATGCCGGTCGATGCCCAGTCCGCGCAGGATCAGGCGATCGAAATGCCGCAGCAGGAAATCGGTCAGGTAGAAGGTTCCGGGCTCGGCGTCGGACAGGGCCGCGAAGGCCTGACTGCCGGCAAAGAACTCGTAGCAATGGGCGCCGGGAATACGCTCGATGCCCTCGGGCTCGAGCACCGCGTCGAGCTGCCCGCCGGTGCCGCAATCGGCATAGGCCACGAACATGGACGCGAACTTGCCGCGGTTGGCGGCGATCTTGTCGCGCACCGCGGCCGCGATCTTTTCGGGCCGGTTGTGCAACTCGGCCGGCAGGCACTGGACGGCCATGTGGGGCCAGTCGTTGATGCGGCGCAGTGCGACGATCTCGCGGGCCAGCGCACCACATGCGATGACCAGAATGGCGGGGCGTTCGCCCATGGCCTGGTCCTTGCCGGTTGCGTTGGTCCGGTGGCCTGGATCAGGCCGTCGCGGCGCGCCGGGCGGCGATCAGCGACTTGGCGGTCTCGACCGCGATGCCGGCATCGCGGCAATAGGCGTCGGCGCCGACCGCCTTGCCGAACTCCTCGTTCAGCGGGGCGCCGCCGACCAGCACGATGTAGTCGTCGCGCAGGCCTTTTTCCTTGAGGGTGTCGATCACCACCTTCATGTAGGGCATGGTGGTGGTCAGCAGCGCGGACAGGCCGAGGATGTCGGGCTTGTGCTGCTCGAGCGCCTCGATGTATTTCTCGACCGGGTTGTTGATGCCCAGGTCGATGACCTCGAAGCCGGCACCTTCCATCATCATGCCGACCAGGTTCTTGCCGATGTCGTGGATGTCGCCCTTGACGGTGCCGATGACCATCTTGCCGATCGGCTCGACGCCGGTCTCGGCCAGCAGCGGCCGCAGGATTTCCATGCCGCCCTTCATCGCGTTGGCGGCCAGCAGCACCTCGGGCACGAACAGGATGCCGTCGCGGAAATCGACACCGACGATACGCATGCCTTCGACCAGCGCGTCGTTGAGCACCCGGTCCGCGGACCAGCCGCGCGACAGCAGGATGTTGGTGGCTTCCATGACCTCGTCGCGCAACCCGTTGTACAGGTCGTCGTGCACCTGTTCGGTCAGTTCCTCGTCGTTGAGCGAGCTCAGATCCAGGTCGTCGTCAAATTCTTCAGCCATGGTGAAATCCTCGGGTTTTGGAACCGCGACACGCTGTTGTCCGGCACCAGATGGTATGAGTCGGCATCTGCGTCAGCTGATTGAATCGCGACCAGCGGTTGTCGCCGCACGACAAAGCCCGAAGGCCGCCGCAAGGCCCGATTTCAATTCGTCAGCGCCGGCGCGTGCTGGGCCAATCCGGCCAGCGCCTGCGACCGGCTGGCACTGCGTTCGGCACTCGGTGTATACCCGTACAACATGCGGTAGCACTTGGAGAAATGCGGCGGCGACTGGAAGCCGCAGGCCACCGCCACCTGCATGATGGACATCGGTGTCTGCAGCAGCAGGTCGCGCGCCCGGCGCAGGCGCATGTCCAGGTAATACTTGGTCGGCACCTGGCCGACATACCGCTTGAACAGGCGCTCGATCTGGCGCCGCGAAACACCCACCAGCGCGGCGATCTCGTCGAGCGACAGCGGCTCCTCGATGTTGGCCTCCATCAGCGCGGCGGCCTCGATCAGGTTCTCGTGGAACAGGCCGACCCTGGCCTGCAGCGGGATGTGCTGGCGGTCCTGGTCGTTGCGGATGCGGTCCAGGATGAACTGCTCGGAAATCAGCGGCCCGATGTCGCGTCCCTGGTGCTGCTTGATGATGTGCAGCATCAGGTCCAGCGGCGCGATGCCGCCGGTGCAGGTATAGCGGTCGCGGTCGATCGCGAACAGCTGGTCGGAAAAGATCACGCGCGGGAACTCCTCGCGCAGCGCCGTCATGTTTTCCCAGTGGATGACGGCGCGGTACTTGTCGAGCAAACCCGCCTTGGCCAGCGCGTAACCCCCGGTGCACAGGGAACCGAGCGAGACATGGCGCTGCGCCAGCCGGCGCAGCGCGGCCAGCAGCGGCTGCGTGGTGGCCTTTTCCACCTGCACGCCGCCCACGACGAAGACGATGTTGGCGGGCCCGGCCTGGTCCAGCGCCACCGTCGGGCTCATGGACAGGCCATTGCTCGCGGGCACGGGTTCACCGTCGAGCGTGGCCAGGGTCCATTCGTACAAATCTCTCTTGCTGACGCGATTGGCCATGCGCAACGCGTCGATGGCGCTGGCCAGGGCCAGCATGGTGTAGTTGGGCAGCGTCAGGAAGACGAACCGATGCCGGGGCAACTGCGGGATCGGGGGCTTGCTGTGATCGCTCATGGTGTTCCGCCAGGCTTTGGCGCCAACGAAAATTCGAGGGGTAGCGCAGCAATTCCGTCGCTGTCGGATTTGTCGTGCAAACGGTCGTATTTTGACAGGCGGCCCTTGGCGGCCACAACAATTTTCATCTCGACGTCACACTTTGTTGCTTCGGCGACAACAGGCCGATCCGCCGTCGCACCGGGCCTTCTACAGTGGCCCCTCGCGCGAGGTATCCGGGCCCGTTTTCGGCTCCGGCTGATAATGCCCGCAAGACCATGACCGCGAACAAGACTCCCGTACGTCGCAGTGCTGCGGCACCGAACCCGGCCGATGGCGACGCCGCCGGTTCCCGGGCGGCCATCCTGGCCGCAGCCCGGGCCGAATTCGCCGCCCACGGGCTGACCGGCGCGCGGGTGAACACGATTGCCAGCCGCGCCGGCGTCAACAAGCAGCTGATCTACTACTACTTCGGCAGCAAGGACGGCCTGTACCGGTCGGCGCTGGAGACGGTGTATGCGGAGATCCGCACCCAGGAGCGCAGCCTGAACCTGGGCCAGATGCAACCCGTGGCCGCGATGGAGTCGCTGATCGGGTTTTCGTTCGACTACCTGTCGCAGCACCCCGATTTCATCGGCCTGCTCAATCACGAGAACGCGGCGGGCGCGCGCCATGTGCGCGACTCCGATGCGATCCGCGACACCAACTCGCCGCTGATCGACCTGATCGCCCACACGCTGGCGCGCGGCATCAAGGCACGCGTCTTCCGCCGCGGCGTCGATCCGGTCGAGTTCTACATCTCGGTTGCCGGCATGTCGTATTTCTTCTTCTCCAACCGGCTCACGCTGTCGTCCATCTTCGGCCGCGACCTGTGCGCCACCGACGCCGTGGACGCCTACCGGCGGCACGTGGTCGCCTTTGCGATGGCGGGCCTGCGGCCCTGACACCGGCCGCCGCCGCCGCGCGCCCGGCCGCATGTCGCCGCTTTCAACCAAACGGTTGACGCTATGGCACGAAGTCCCTAGACTTGTCGACGAACCTCGACAACTGGAACAGGCATGGCCCGACAAGCGTTGGATACGACCCCTCAGACCCCGGTGCTGGATCCGGCCCGCCTGCCGGATCGGCTGGACTCGGTGGACGCGCTGGAGGACTTCCTGGTCCGTCCCAGCCAGACGCTGATCGACGACCTGGCGCAGGTCGATGGCGACATCATGATCCTGGGCGTGGCCGGCAAGATGGGGCCCACGCTGGCGCGCCTGGCCCGCAACGCCGCGCCCGGCAAGCGCATCATCGGAGTGGCCCGGTTCAGCGACCCGCAGGTCCGCAACCGGCTGCAGCAGCACGGCATCGAGACCATCGCGGCCGACCTGCTCGACCGTGCCAGCGTCGAAGCCCTGCCGCGCGTGCCCAACGTCATCTTCGCCGCCGGCCACAAGTTCGGCGCCACCGACAACCAGCCGCTGACCTGGGCCATGAACACCCATGTTCCGGCCCTGGTCGCCGACACCTTGCGCGAGGCCCGCATCGTCGCCTTCTCGACCGGCAACGTCTATCCGCTGACGCCGATCGGCCAACCCGGCGCCGACGAAGCCACCACGCTGTCGCCGGTCGGCGAATACGCGCAGTCCTGCCTCGGGCGCGAACGCATGTTCAGCTACTTCTCGTCGCGCCATGGCAACGCCGGCCGCATCTTCCGCCTGAACTACGCGATCGACCTGCGGTACGGCGTGTTGCACGACATCGCCACCAAGGTGTACCGCGGCGAGCCGGTGGACGTCACCATGGGGCATGTCAACGTGATCTGGCAGGGTGACGCCAACGCCCAGGTGCTGCGCTGCCTGCGCCATTGTACGACACCGACCACCCCGATCAACTGCACCGGCCCCGAAACCCTGTCGGTGCGCTGGCTGGCCGAATCACTCGCCAGCCGCCTGGGCACGCAGGCCCGGATCACCGGCCAGGAGGCCCCGACCGCGTTGTTGTCGAACACCACCGCGTCGGCCGGCCTGTTCGGATATCCGCTGGTGCCGCTGGCCGCGATGCTCGACTGGACAGCACACTGGGTCGGCAGCAACCAGCCCTCGCTGGACAAACCCACGAAGTTCGAGGTCCGGGATGGCAAGTTCTGAGCCGGGCCGGCGCAACGGGCTGTCGCGGCCACGGCGCGCGGGCGTGACGGCGCGGGACGCGCGAGGACGCGGATGAAGATCGCCCGCATCGAGGTCTTCACGCTGGGACTGGCGTTCAAGTCGGTGTTCGTGCTGGCCGGCGGAGTGGCCGGTGCGCCTGGCAGCGTGTCGCACCGGGTGCTGGTCAAGCTCACCACCGACAGCGGCGTGTGCGGCTGGGGCGAGGCCACGCCGACCCCGCGCTGGACCTACGAGACCACCGAGACCATCGTCTCGACGCTGCGCCACTACCTGGCGCCGGCGGTGATCGGCATCGAGGTCTGGAACCTCGACGCGTTGCACCGCGCCATGGGGCGGGCGATCAACCCGGGCCTGACACCCGGATCGCCGCTGGCCAAGTCGGCGATCGACGTGGCGGCGCACGACGCCTGGGGCCGGGCCCTGGGCAAGCCGCTGCACCAGCTGCTCGGCGGCTGCCGCCGCACCCGTTTCGACCTTACCTGGATGGTGTCGGTGGCCGACCCCGGCGGCGCCGGCGATGCCGTGGCCCAGGGGCTCGACGCGGGTTACACCGCGTTCGACGTCAAGGTCGGCATGCACGGCCCGGCCGCCGACCTGGAACTGGTGCGGCGCACCCGCGCCGCCGCCCCCGACGGCGCCCTGCTGGTCGACGCCAACCGCGGCTACCGCATCGACGCGGCGATGCGCCAGGCGCGTGCCTTCGCCGATTGCGGCGTCAGCCACTTCGAACAGCCGCTGGACGGCCTGAACCTGTCCGGCTACCGGCGCCTGGTCGCCGCCAGCCCGGTGCCGATCGCGCTCGACGAATCGCTGCGTGCCTTGCCCGACCTGCTCGAATACATCCGCTCCGACGCCATCGGCGTGGCGGTGGCCAAGGTGCAGCGCAATGCCGGCCTGTACCAGTCGCGGCGCCTGTGCGAGATGGCGCAATCGGCCGGACTCGAGCTGTCGATGTCGGGCCTGACCGAGACCGACCTGGGCCTGGCCGCCGGCCTGCAGCTGGCCAGCGTGTTCGACATCAACCCGCTGGCACTGAACGGCCCGCAATACATCGACTCCCCGTTCCTGCACAGCCGCATCTGGCACGGCGGAGGCACGGTCGACCTGCCCACCGGCCCGGGCCTGGGCGTGGACGTCGACGAAGACCATGTGCGCCGCCACGCGCTGGAGGCCTACCGTGAATAAGACCGCACGCACCATCGTCCGCAGCCTGGGCCGGCACTGGCCGGCATTCGCCATCTTCGCCGGCTTCATCGTGTTGTGGCAGCTGGCGGTCTCCTTCCTGGGCATGCGCGAATACCTGCTGCCCAGCCCGATGTCGGTCGTGCGCGCGATGTTCGGCGACGAGATCCGCTGGGCCGGGCATATCTGGGTCACCGCGGTCGAGATCGTCGGCGCCTTCGTGCTGGCCGGTGTCGGCGGCGTCGTGCTGGGCGTGGCCATCGCATGGTCGAGCGCCTGGGCCAACGCGCTGACGCCGTTCCTGGTCTTCGTCAACACCTTGCCCAAGGTCGCGATCGCGCCGCTGTTCCTGATGTGGATGGGTTATGGCATCGTGCCCAACATGCTGATCGGCGCATTGATCGGCTTCTTCCCGGTCGTCATCAACACCTCGGTCGGACTGACCCAGATCGACCAGGACATCGTCGACCTGGGGCGGGTGTTCAATGCGCCCAAGTGGAAGGTGTTCATGAAGATCCGCATCCCCAATGCCTATCCCTACATCCTGTCGGCGCTCAAGGTCACGGCGACGGCGGCCGTGGTCGGCGCGATCGTCGGCGAGTTCGTCGCCTCGCAGGCCGGCCTGGGCTACGTGATCATCACGACCCAGAGCAGCATGAACACGCCGGTGGCGTTTGCGGCGCTGGTCTGGACATCGATCCTGGGGCTGCTGCTGTTCGGATTCGTCGCAGCCCTGTCCCGGCTGCTGGTCCCCTGGGCCGAGGACATGTGAGTGGTGGTCTTCCATGGTGCAAGCTTTTTCCAACTGCAAAGGAGCGAACGATGCGTAGCAAACTGAACCCTCTCTGGCGGACGCTGGCGGCAGCCGCCCTCGCACTCTCGGCCGCAGGCGCATCCGCGCAGGCAACCGAGAAATTCACGTTCTCGCTGAACTGGTTCGCGGTGGGCGACCATGCGGCCTACTGGGTGGCCCTCGACAAGGGTTATTACGCCAAGGCCGGCCTGGACGTGACGCTGGAAAACTCCAAGGGCTCCGGTGACTCGATCGCCAAGGTCGACACCGACCGCGCCGACGCCGGCCTGGCCGACACGGTCGCCGTGCTCGCCGCCAATGCGCGCGGCGCCCGCGTCAAGATGGTGGGCATGGTGTTCGACAAGACCCCGCTGAACTTCTTCAGCCGCAAGGACAGCCCGCTCACCAAACCCAAGGACCTCGAGGGCAAGACGATCGGCGCGCCGGCCGGCGACGGCCAGCGCCAGGCCTGGCCGGCATTCGCCAAGCTGCACAACATCGACCAGGGCAAGGTCACCTGGGTCAACATCGAGCCGACCGCCAAGATCGCCGCGCTGGCGGAAAAACGCGTCGACGTCGTCGGCGACTACACCACGGGCCTGCCGTTCTACGAGAAGGCCATGGGTGTCGGCAACGCGGTCATGATGCCGTGGGCCGACGCCGGATTCGACCTCTACAGCATGTCGATCATCGCCGGTGAATCGACGATGAAGAACAAGCCCAAGCAGTTGCGCGCCTTCCTCGAGGCCTCGTACATGGGCTGGCGCGACGTCATGAACGATCCCAAGGCGGCGCTGGCCATCTTCAAGAAACGCGTGCCCGAGATCGACCTGTCCATCATCGAACCCAACATGATGCTGGGCCTGGACCTGATGCGCACCCGGATGTACGCCGACAAGGGCATCGGCTGGATCGACGAGAAGAAGATGTGCACCTCCACCGACATCGTCAACACCTACATGGGGCTGCCGAAGAAGGTCGACTGCAAGACGGTCTACAGCATGGACTACTTCACCAAGGTGGCGATGCCGCTGCCGGTCAAGTGATGGCAGGTCGCGCAACGCCGGACAAGGACGGGCATGGCAACGCCTGAAACGGACGCCGGCGCACGCCGCGTCATGATCCGCGTCGACGCGGCCGGCATGATCTACCAGGCCGACAGCGGCCCGGTCGAGGCCTTGCGCGACATCACGCTGGAGATCTTCGAGGGCGAGTTCGTCGCCCTCGTCGGCCCGAGCGGCGGCGGCAAGTCGACCCTGATGCGCGCCATCGCCGGCCTGCGGCCGGTGACCAGCGGCAGCATCGCGGTCGACGGCAGCCGGGTCGACAAGCCGGTGCCCAAGGTCGGCATGGTGTTCCAGGCCGCCTTGCTGCTCAAGTGGCGCTCGGTGCTGGACAACGTGTTGCTGCCGGTGGAGCTGTCGGACCAGAACCCGGCGCAGTTCCGGGACCGGGCGATCGAGCTGCTGCAGCTGGTCGGCCTGGGCGACTTCATCCACAAGCGACCGGCGGAGTTGTCCGGCGGCATGCAGCAACGGGCCTCCTTGTGCCGTGCGCTGATCATGGACCCGCCCATCCTGCTGATGGACGAACCCTTCGGCGCGCTCGACGCGATGACCCGCGACGAGATGAACATCGAGTTGCTGCGCATCTGGGGCGAAAGCAGCTCCACCTCGCGGCAACGCAAGACCATCGTCTTCGTCACCCACTCGATCCCGGAGGCGGCCTTCCTGGCCGACCGGGTCGTCGTCATGTCGGCGCGCCCGGGCCGGGTGGCCAGCATCCGCACCGTGCCGATCGCGCGCCCGCGTGTCGCCGAAACCCGTGCCGACCCGGAGCTGGGTCGGCTGTCGTTCGAGATCTACTCCGAGCTGGCGGGGACCGCGGCCAAACGCGATGCGCGTGCCGGCCCGCAGTGGTGACGGCGCGGGCGGATCCGGAGCCGACGCCGATGCGCCTGGCCCTGTGCAACGAGGTGCTGGCGCCGATGGCGTTCGACGCGCAGTGCGTGTTCGCCGCGGAGCTGGGTTACGACGGCCTGGAAGTCGCGCCGTATACGCTGGCCGAAACACCCCAGGCCATCGGCGCGGCGCAATGCGCGGACATCCGGCGCGCCGCGCGCGATGCCGGCATTGCCGTCAGCGGCCTGCACTGGCTGCTGGCCAAACCGGACGGCTTGTCGATCACGTCAAGCGACGCCGCGGTGCGCGCACGCACGGTGGAGCACATGCACCGGCTGATCGACCTGTGCGCCGAACTGGGCGGATCGGTGCTGGTGCACGGCTCGCCGGCCCAGCGCCGGATCGCCGATGACGCCGACCCGGCGGCGGCACGCCAGCGCGGCATCGACGCATTCGCCGCCGTCGCCGAACATGCGCACGATGCCGGCGTCGTCTATTGCATCGAGGCGCTCGCGCCGCCCCACGCCGATTTCATCCTGACATTGGCCGAGGCGGTCGAGATCGTCCGGGCCATCGACCGGCCGGCATTGCGCACGATGCTCGATTGCTCCGCCGCCGCGCGCGGCGAGTCCGACGACGTTGCCACGCTGCTGGCGCGCTGGTTGCCCACCGGCATGCTGGCCCACGTGCAGGTCAACGACGGCAACCTGCAAGGCCCGGGCCAGGGCACGCTGCGTTTCGCCGACACGCTGCGCCTGTTGCGGCAACACCGTTATGCCGGCTGGATCGCGGTCGAACCCTTCGTCTACCGGCCCGATGGCCCCGCCTGCGCGGCGCGCGCCATCGGTTACCTGCGCGGCCTGCTGGAGGCGCTGGAGCCGGCGCGCGGCGGCTGATCATCGTCTCGGGAGTCCGTATGCCATCCGCACCACGCCTCAAGGTCCTGTCGGTCGACCTGTTCGAATCACCCTACCGGCTGCGCCTGCCGTTTCGCTTCGGCGTCATCACCGTGACCGAGGGCCGGCAGGCGATTGCGCGCGTGCGCATCCGCCATGCCGACGGCCGCGAGGACGTCGGTTATGCGGCCGAAGCGCTGGGCGCCAAGTGGTTCGACAAGAACCCGGCGCTGAGCGACGCACAGAACCACGACCAGCTGCGGCGCACGCTCGAACTCACGCGCGACGCCTACCTGGCCGCGCCGCCGCTGGCCGCCTTCGAGCTGCACGCCCATCACTACCACAGCCTGCTCGCGGCGGGCGCGGCGCAGGGCCTGGACACGCTGGTCTGCAGTTTCGGCCCGGCGCTGCTGGACCGCGCCGTGCTCGATGCCTTGTTGCGCATCGAAGGCCTGTCGTTCTGGCGCGGCATGCAGCGCAACCTGCCGGGCATCGTCGCCGACACGCTGGCACCCGACCTGCGGGGTTTCGCGATGGACGATTTCCTGCGCGAGCTGCCGGTGTCGGGGACGATCCACGTGCGCCACACCGTGGGCCTGCTCGATCCGTTGGTCGCCGCGGACCAGGCCGCCGGCACGCGGGTCGACGACGGCCTGCCGGAAACGCTGGAAGAGGTGGTCCGCGTCTACGGCAACCGCTACTTCAAGCTCAAGGTCAGCGGCCAGCTCGATGCCGACCTCGACCGCCTGCAACGCATCGCATCGGTGCTCGACCGCGGCGA
The DNA here is from genome assembly GCA_041581405.1 of Burkholderiaceae bacterium. GTDB lineage: Bacteria > Pseudomonadota > Gammaproteobacteria > Burkholderiales > Burkholderiaceae_C > CAISIP01. The sequence goes on along the minus strand of JBFIDI010000076.1, from coordinate 4,704 downwards.
CGAACAGTATCGGGTGACGCTCGACGGCAACGAGCAATACGACGATGCGCAGACCATCGCGGCGATGTGGCAACAGATGCTGGACACCCCGGCGCTGCAGCGCCTGTGCGCGTCCACGCTGCTGGTCGAGCAGCCGATCCGGCGCAGCGCGGCACTGAGCCGGACGGTTGCGCCGCTGGCCCGTTTCAAGCCGGTCATCATCGACGAGTCGGACGGCGACCTGGACGCCTTCGTGCGGGCCCGCGCGCTCGGCTACACCGGCGTGTCGAGCAAGGCCTGCAAGGGCTTCTACAAGTCGGTGCTCAACCTGGCGCGCTGCCGTCTCTGGAACGGTGACGCAACCGGCCCCTTCTTCATGTCGGCCGAGGACCTGACAACCCAGGCCGGCGTTTCCGTGCAGCAGGACCTGGCACTGGTCAGCCTGCTCGGCCTGGGCCATGTCGAGCGCAACGCGCACCATTTCATCGACGGCTTCGCCGGCCGGCCCGCATCCGAGGCGCAGGCCTACCTGCAGGCCCACCCCGACCTGTACCACCTGCACGCCGGTCGACCGCACCTGCATATCCAGGGCGGCGTATTGCAGCTGGACTCGCTCGACTGCGCGGGTTTCGGCTCCGGCGTCACGCCGGTGCTGGACGACACCGCTCCCATGGCCCCGGCCGTCTGGCCGCCCGCCGGAAAGACCGCGCCATGATCGACTACGAGAACCACGATGCGCTGGGCCTGGCCGCGCTGGTCCGGCACGGCGAGGTCACGCCGCTCGAGCAGCTCGAAGCCATGCTGGAGCGCCAGGCGCGCGACAACCCGCGGCTCAATGCCGTCGTGACGCCGCTGCACGACGCCGCGCGCGCGCAGGTCGCCGCCGGACTTCCCGACGGTCCGTTCTGCGGCGTGCCTTTCCTGGTCAAGGAACTGGTCGCGTCGGTCAAGGGCTGCCCGACCACCTTCGCGTCACGCCTGTACGCGAACAACATGCCGGCGGCCGACAGCGAGGTCGTCGCACGCATGCGGCGTTCGGGCCTGGTGATCGCCGGCAAGACCAATTCACCCGAGTTCGGCCTGTCGCCCGTGACTGAGTCGCAGCTGTTCGGGCTGACGCGCAATCCGTGGCGCACCGACCTGACGCCGGGCGGCTCCAGCGGCGGCTCGGCGGCGGCGGTGGCCAGCGGTATGGTGCCCATGGCCCATGCCACCGACGGCGGCGGATCGATCCGCATCCCGGCCTCGTGTTGCGGCCTGTTCGGCCTCAAGCCCACGCGGGCGCGTTCGACGGCCGGACCGGAGGGTGGCGAGGGACTGAACGGACTGGCGCAGCAACACGTGGTCAGCCGCAGCGTGCGCGACAGCGCCGCCTTGCTGGACGTGATCGCCGGCCCGATGCCGGGCGACCCGTACCAGGCGGTACCGCCAGAACGCCCCTACCTGCAGGAGGTCGGCCGAGCGTGCGAGCCGCTGCGCATCGCCTATGCGGACACGGCGCCATCGGGCACGCCGCTGGACGCCAGCTGCATCGCCGCGGTCGAGGATGCGGCGCGGCTGTGCGAGTCGCTGGGACACCATGTCGAACGTGCCTCGCCCGACTACGACGCCAGCGCCTTGCTGCAGGGTTTCGAGACGGTGTTCGCCGCCAACACCATGGCCAACATCGCGCGCGTCACCGGCGGCGCGATGCCGGACCGTGCGCTGGTCGAGCCCCTGACCTATGCGCTGGCCGAACGCGGGCGGGAGATTCCGGCGGCCCGCTTCATCCTGAACCTGCACGGGCTGCACCGCCAGGCGCGGCAGATCGCCGGCTTCTTCGAGCGTTACGACATCTGGCTCACACCGACACTGGCGCAGACGCCTCGGCCGATCGGCAGCTTCGACATCCGACGCGACGACGTCGACGCATGGATCCGCGAGCTCGGCGCGTACCTGCCGTTCACCTTTCCGTTCAACATCACCGGCCAGCCGGCCGCGTCGGTCCCGCTGTACTGGGATGCGGACGGCCTGCCCATCGGTTGCCAGTTCGCGGCCCGTTACGGGGAGGAAGGCCTGCTGCTGCGGCTGTGCGCACAACTCGAGCAGGCCCGACCCTGGTTCCACCGGCGGCCGCCGCCGCTGCCGGCGACATGAATGCGCCCGGCGACGGGCCGCAGCGTCAGTCGCGCTGCGCGAACACCGTCAGCACGCCGGTATAACCGTACAGGTGATGGCGCGCGATCTCGCCGCCGGCAAAAAAGCCGACCAGCGGCACGTCGCCCAGCGCATGCCGCACGATCTGCATCTCGGCGCTGGGCCCCCCGAAATGCGGCCCTCCGCGCCCGGAACAGCTGACGTAGACCGCGCCGGCAATACCACGCGCCGGATGGGCGGCGGCTTCGGCCTCCGATGCCGCCAGCGCGGTCGCGGTCTCCATCGTCAGCTCCAGCGGCTCGAGTTCCTCGCGGATCTCGGCGCAGATCCGGATCAGGTCCGAACGCGCCGCCTCGCGGTTGCGCCGGCAGAACGCCAGCTGCATGCCCTCACTGGCCTGGTCGGAGATCGCGATGCCGCGGCGCGCCGGGTCCAGGCCGATGATGTGGCGCACGATCACGTCGCTGCCGAAATTGCCGCCGCGCCCCATGGCCTGGGCGCCGTCGCCCTCGCTCGGACGCACCAGGCCGACCAGCGTGGCGCGGATGGCGTCGAGCGCCTCCTGCGGGCGGTCCAGCGACACGCCGAGTTCGCCCAGCAGCACGTCCAGCGCCGGTTCGCCGCCGATGGCGACCACCAGGTTCTGGTCGGCCTCGGTCACGGTCCGGAAACCCGACACCGGCTGGCATCCCTGCGTGACACGGGACACCAGTTGCACGCCGGGACCGAAGGCGACACCACTCAGCCCGCCGCTGAACACCCCGCCCGCCGCACCCTGGCCACGGATGTTGCCGTCGCCGGCGGCCGCGAACTGGACCGTGCGCGTGCGGCTGGCCGACAGGCCGCCGAACAGATAACCGGAGCTGGTGCGCGCCGCCATCTCCTGCACCAGTTCCGACAGGTCGTGCGTGGCCGGATCCACGTGCACCAGCGCGGTCGCGGCGTCGAACCCCGGGCCCAGCGGGGCGACGCCGGAGAACACCCGGTACTGGTCGGCCGGCAGGTCGCACAACATCACCGCCATCGCCGGCTCGTCGAAATATTCGACGTTGTTGGACGACACGCCGACACCGACGGTGCCGGCCCAGTCGGTCACGCCCGGCAGTTCGGCGCTCAGGTGGTCCAGGATGTCCTTGGCCGAGGCCGCGTAGTGGTCGGTGATGTACAGCAGCGCCAGCGTGGGCGACTTCGCGTAGTCGGGCAGGGCCATCTGCGCACGCAGTTGCGCCAGCACCAGGCCGGCGGCCATGGTCCAGTCCGGATGGGTCGCATGTCCATGCGGGAACAGGTGCATCAGGTCTTGCTCCGGCTCGTCGTCTTGCGTGTCGTCTTGCGCGCGGTCTTGCGCGACGCAACCGCCTTCTTGCCGGCCTTGACGGCCTCCTTGGCCAGGCCGGTGCCCATGTTGCGGGTCGCGTCCACGGCGGTTTTGCGCGTTGCCTCCTGCAGGGCACTGGCGGCGATCTGCTGGAACTGCTGGGTCAACGAACCCCACAGCTGCAGCGGATCGATCAGGCTGCCGGTCGCCGCGGCCGGCTTGGCCTTCTTGCCGCCGGTCCGGGCCGTGCCACCGTCTTCGGACGCTGCGTCGGACGAGGCCTTGGCGGCCGAGGCGGCGCTGGCGGCGCGCTCGTTCGCCATCTGCACGCCCGAGGCCACCGAGTCGGCGGCCTTGAGCTTGAAGGCGTTGGCGACGTCGCCGATGTTGAAGTTCATGCCCTTGAGCGTGGCCAGCGTCATCTTCTGCACCTCGAGCGCCTGTATCGTCGCGCCGAGCGCCCGCGAGTTCTGCTCCAGCCAGAAATGCACGGCGCGCAGTTCCTCGATGCGTTTCTCGAGTTCCTCGACGTTCAGCGATGGCGAAACCCAGTTGGCCAGGTTCGGAATCTGCGGGATCGACTGGGACGCGCCCTTGGCCAGGTTCTGCAGGAAATCGAAACCCGGCACGAACTTGCCGAATGCATTGCCGCTTGTATCGCTCATGTTGCCTCCAGGATGCACGGCCATGATCGGCCTGCTCACAGCTTAACCCAATGGCGCGGCGATAGCGATGGGCGCCGACCCGCGGGCCGGCGCCGGGGATTCAGTGCTTGTGCCCCACCGCGCCGGTGGACACCGGCAACTGGAGCTCGACCCGGCTCTCGGCACCCTTGGCGTCCTTGAGCAGCAGCGTCACCGGCACCGTGCTGTCCTTGGGCAACGCGGCCTTGAGGTCCATCAGCATCACATGGTAGCCGCCCGGCTTGAGTTCGACCGCCTTGCCGGCCGGCAGTTCGAGCCCGCCTTCGACGGCGCGCATCCGCATGACGCCGTTGTCCATCTTCATCTCGTGGACTTCGGCCACCCCGGCCACGGGGCTGGCCACACCCACCAGTCGGGTGTTCTCGCGGGCCGTGATGGTCATGAAGGCGCCGGTCGCGCTCTGGCCCTGGACCGACGTGCGGACCCAGGCGTTGCGCACGTCGACCGTCTGCGCGAGCGCCGAGGTGGCGATGCCGGCGCACAACGCGGCGATGGTGGCAAGTTTGTGCAATGTCATGGGGGAACTCCTGTTGATGGCGAAAAAAGTGAAAAGCGACCCGGTGGCGG
>JBFIDI010000075.1:0-16015 GCA_041581405.1 Burkholderiaceae bacterium | reverse complement strand
GCCATGGGACCTGGAGCTGCCGCTGGTGACGGCGCGGGGCCGGGAAATCTGGGTCCGCGCGCAGGGCGAGGTCGAATTCGATGGCGATGCGCCGGTGCGGATCGCCGGTGCGTTCCAGGACATCAGCGAGCGTCGACGCCTGTCGCAGGCGCTCGAGGACAAGGAGCGCTTCGTGCGCCAGGTCACCGATGCCTTGCCCGTGCGGATCGCGTACATGGACCGGTCCTTGCGGTTCCAGTTCGTCAACCAGGCGCATTGCGATCGTTTCGGCCGGCCGCGCGAGGCGGTCGAAGGCCGCACGCTCAGCGAATTGACCGGGCGCTCCGGCGACGCCCTGGTGCTGGCCCGGGTGCAGGACGCACTGGCTGGCGAGGCCCAGCATTTCGAGTACGACGAAGTCGATGGCGCGGTCACGCGCCGGTTCGAGGTGCGGCTGATTCCCGACGTCGACGCGGACGGGCGGGTGCAGGGCTTTTATTCGACCGGCATCGACATCACCGAGCGCAGCACCACCGAGCGCGCCTTGCGCGAACGCACGGCCATCATCGAGAACACCACCGACTTCGTCGTGCAGACCGATGCCCGGGGCCAGATCATCTATCTCAATCCGGCCGCGCGGGCCTTGCTCGGCATCGCTGCCGACGGCCCCGTCGACGCGCTGAACTTCCGGACCTTCAATACCGACGAGACGAATCGCAACTTTGCCGAGGTGATCCTGCCCATCGTGCATCGCGACGGGGTATGGGCCGGCGAATCGACCTGTTACGACGCGCAGCGCCAGGTGTTGCCGATGAGCCAGATCGTCATCGCGCATCGCGACGAACAGGGGCGGGTGACCCGGTACTCGTCCGTGATGCGCGACATCTCGGTGCAGCAGCGGGCCCGCGCCCAGATGGCACGCCAGGCGGCGACGCTGCGCTCGGTGACCGAGGCCATCCCCGCCAGCGTCGCGGTGGTGGGGCGCGACCTGCGATACCGCTTCGTCAACCAGGCATTCGAGCGCTGGGTCGACTCCACGCGCGAGCAGATCGTGGGCAGCACGATCGCCGAAGTGGTCGGGCCGCAGGAATACGAACGCAGCCGCCCATGGATCGGACGGGCGCTGGCCGGCGAGTCGGTCCGGTTCGAGCGCAGCTACGAGGTGCGCGGCGATGCCAGCCACATCGCCGTCAACTACATCCCGTTGTGGATCGAGGACGGCAGCGTCGACGGCTACGTTGCCGTGTTGCAGGACATATCGCACCACAAGCTGGAGGAAGTGCGCCTGCTGCAGCTGGCGCAGCGCGATGCCTTGACCGGCCTGCTCAACCGGGCCGGTTTCGAGCAGCAGATGGAGCAGGCGGTGGCGGCGGGCAGCGGTTCCGGCCTGGCGCTGCTGTACGTCGACCTGGACCATTTCAAGCCGGTCAACGACCGTTACGGCCATCCGGCCGGCGACGAGGTGCTGCAGCTGTTCGCGCAGCGCCTGTCGGCGCTGGTGCGCTCGTCCGACGTGGTGGCCCGGCTCGGCGGCGACGAGTTCGCCATCCTGCTCGCGGGTGTCCAGGACGAGTCGCTGGCGCGCCGGCTGGCCGACAAGGTGATCGCGGCCGCGCAGGCACCGTTCACCGTGGCCGGACACCGGTTGCAGATCGGGGCCAGCGTGGGGCTGGCGTTCGGCGTGCCGGCCGGCGGTGACTGGAGCGACCTGGTCGCGCGGGCCGATGTCATGTTGTACGAGGCCAAGAACGCCGGGCGGGGACGCCAGGCGGGCGCCTCCGGCTGACGGCCGGCGCCGCGCCGGTCCGGTCCGGATCAGGCCGGCACCAGTCGCAGGTGCGTGATCTCCGAGGCCACGCCGAATCGCTTGGGTGGTCCCCAGTAGCCGGTGCCGCGGTTGGTGTAGACCCACAGGTCGCCGAGTCTGCGCAGGCCGGCGGTGAAGGGTTGCTGGTAACGCACGAAATACATCCAGGGCCAGAACTGCCCGCCGTGCGTGTGTCCCGACAACTGCAGGTCGAAACCGGCGCCGCTGGCCGCCAGTGCGCTGCGCGGCTGGTGTGCGAGCAGCAGCCGCAGCCGCACGCCGGCCGGGGCGCCGCGGATGGCCGCATGCGGGTCGCTGCGATGGCTGGCATCGAAATGATGGGCGCTGAAGTCGGCCACTCCGGCCACGACCACCATCTCGGTGTCGCGGTGCAGCGCGACGCCGTCGGGCAACGTCTCGGCCGCGCCTTCATGGTGCAGCACCCGGTGCTCATTGAGCAGCACCTGCACGCCCATGGCGCGCAATTCGGCGATCCATGCATGGGCGCCGGAGTAATACTCGTGGTTGCCGGTGACGAAGAAGCTGCCATGGGTGGACACCAGGCGCGACAGCGGCGCCACGTGGGCGCGCAGATCGTCGACGTGGCCGTCTACCAGGTCGCCGGTGATGGCCACCATGTCCGCGCCGAGCGCATTGACGCGATCGACGATGCGCTGCACGTAGCCGTGGCGGATCGTCGGGCCGACATGGATGTCGGAAATCTGCGCGACGCTGAAGCCGTGCAGCGCCTCGGGCAGGCCGGCGATCGGCACGTCGACACGCACCACCGACGCGGTGCGCCGCGCGTTCCAGAATCCCCATGCCGTGGCCAGCAGCGCGAGCACGGGTACGGCGACGGCACTGGCCGTCGTCCAGGGCTCGAGCGACACCCAGCCGGCACCCGCGAAGCCGGCCGCCAGGGCCACCAACAACGCGGCCACCAGCAGGGCGTCGCGCAGCAGCGTGAGCACGAACAAGGTCGAGAACAGGCCCATGCCGATCAGCCCGGCCCAGGTCGCCAGCGTGGCGAGTGCTCCACCGGACCGGCGGCGCCGGCCGGTGAACGCCAGCGGCATCAGCACGAGGGACGCGGCGAGCAGGCTCCACAACGCGACGGCCGCCAGCGGGCTCCATGCGGCCAGCGACGGAGCGATGCGCCAGCCGACCCAGCCGTGCAGCAGCATCAACAACAGGACGATGGGAGTCAGGGACATCGGTGGTCAATCGGGGGCATCGAGGCCGGGCATATGGGGGTGGATCGGAACAATGCAAGCGCGCGGGTCTGTCCGTCCTGCGCGGCGCCGACGGACATCGTCGCTCCGCCGGCCTGCGATGCTACGGCAGCCCCGTGGCAGTGGCTGGCCTGGGGTTATTGCCGCGGCCGTCGCCGCGTCACCGCATCGCGTGTCAGTCGCGCCAGGACGCGCTGATGGCCTGCAGCGCGGCGGCGTGGTCGGTCCATTGCGGCGTCCACAGCGGCACGGTCGGCGCCGGCAGCTCGACCGGCATCGCCAGTGCGGTCTGCTGCACGTGTTCCTTGCGCACGATCAGCTGCATCAGGGGTGCGGCGACCAAGGGCACGTGCAGCGGCACCCGCCGGCCGACGCCACGCGCGAAGCTGTCCATGAAGGCCATGAACGGCACCGCCGGTCCGCCGGTGGCGTAGAAGGTCTGGCCGGCATGTTTTTTCTTCGCCGCGGCCAGCAAGGCCGCCACCGCATCGTCGTGGTGCAGGTGGAACTGGCCGGCGCGGCGCTTGCCGGCCCAGTAGGGGCGGCCGAGCCGGAACGCGGTGCGGTAGGCGCGCAGGTCGCGGCTGGTGGGGCCGTACAGGTAGCCCAGGCGCACCACGACCGCCGGCACCGGCCCGGACAAGGCCTGCTGCTCCAGTTCGACGATGGTCTGCGCCAGCGAACGCAGCGGGTCCTTCGGCGGGTTGGCCAGCACGAAGGCGCAGCTGGCATGCACCAGCAGCCCGGCGTCGGCACGCATCGCGCGTTGCAGGCCGGCGCGCGCCGAACGCGCGAAGTCCTTCCAGGCATGGCCGTCGTGCAGCAAGGTATTGGCCTGCTGGCCGGCGACGTTGACGTGGACCTGTGCGCGGGCCTTGTGCGGCGCGAGCAGGCGCCCGAGTTCGGTCGTCGCGCCGGTGATGGTGAGGGTCATGGTGTGTGTTCGTGTTCGTGTTCGTGTTCGTGTTCGTGTTCGTGGTCGTGGTCGTGGTCGTGGTCGTGTTCGTGGTCGTGGTCGTGGTCGGGGCGCGGCGGCGTCAACCGCCGCGGGCCGCCATGCGGCGCGCCACGGCGCCGCCGACGCGGCGTACCAGCCAGCGCGGTGTCGCCCGGCCGGCCAGGGTGGCGGCGCGGTTGAACGTGCCGGGCACGCAGATCACCGTGCCGCGCAGGCAGGCCTGCAGGCCTTCCTCGGCGACCGCATCGGCACTGCCGACGACGAAGGCCGGCAAGGCACCGAGGCGGCCGTCGGCCTGCGCGGCCTTGTCGAGCATGGCGGTGGCGGTGATGCCGGGGCACAACGCGGTGACACCGACGCCGGAACCGTGCAACTCCTCGGCCAGCGATTCGGTCAACGACAACACGTAGGCCTTGGTGGCGGCATAGGTCGCCAGCGACGGCACCGGCTGGAACGCGGCAATCGAGGCGACGTTGAGCACGCGGCCGTGGCCGCGCGCGACCATGACTGGCACGAAGGCCGCGAGCATGTCGGTCAGCGCCTCGACGTTGAGCCGGATCAGTTCGCGGTGGCGCTGCGCCGGCATGTCGACGAAACGGCCGTGTTCGAGCACGCCCGCGTTATTGACCAGCAGGTCGATCGGGCGCCGCGCGCGTTGCATCATCGCCGCCAGTTGCTGCGCCGCACCGTCCTGCGCGAGGTCGGCGGGTGCGGCCCGGGCCCGGACGCCGTGTTCGCGCGCCAGCTGGTGGGCCAGGCGGCGCAGCGTGTCGGCGCTGCGCGCCACCAGCACCAGGTCGTAGCCGGCGCGGGCGCAGGCATGGGCCAGCGCCTCGCCGATGCCGGACGAGGCGCCGGTGATCAGCGCGGTCGGGCGTTTCGGGGCTGGTGGTGTGGCCATGGCGGCTTTCGGTTGGTGTGGCGGAGGCATCGGCGCCGCCGGGGGGCGGTGGCCGCCACGATCGGATGCGGCGGCCCGGACCCGAGGGTAACCCAGCCAGGCCCCGCGCGCGTTGTCTGGCCCGCCGCAGCGCGGGTCATGGCCGTTCTTCAGGCAGGAAGGTCCATCCGGAACGCGGATGCCGGCTCCGGCATCACGGTCCGGCCGGGTCCGGCGCGGCCGGCGCGTGTGCCGCCTGCAAGTCCAGCAGCGTGGCCATGGCCCGGTCCGCCTGCGGTAGCGGCACGAAGACGTGGTCGTGGTGCAGGCCGGCGACCACGTTGCAGCTGATGCCGGCCTCGCCCAGTGCCGTGGCGAACGCGGCGGTCAGGCCGACGGCCTGCAGGTCGGACCACACGTGCAGCGTGATCCAGGCGCAGCGCCATTGCGGCCGCAGCCCGTGTCGCGCCGCCACCGACTCCTCGACGATCAGCGACAGGCCTTCGGGTTCGCGGACCGACGCGACGATGTCGCCGACCTCGAGCGTGTTCGGCACCGGGGCTTGCGTATAGACGTAGTTTCCCGGGTTGCGCACCGGCCGCAGGGTGCGCAGCAGGACGGCGAGGTCGGAGACAGGGGCCATGGGCTCAGGTACGCCGCGTGCGCAGGGTGACGGGCACCGCGCCGCGGCGGGTCAGTCGATGCCGGTCCATTGAAACCGGGCCGTGTGCGCCTGCGTGTATTCCGGCAGCGGTCCGATGCGGGGTTCGTCGGACGGGATACGTTCCGGCGGCTTGGTGTAGATGAAGGCGGTCAGCGCGCCCGCGGCAAGGTCGTCGACCGCCTCGACATCGATCTCCAGCCGCAGGTAGCCGATGGTGTCGTCGCCGATGCGCTCGAGTTTGTCCATGGCCACCAGCGCGGCGGCGTCGACCTCGTAGAGCTCGCCGTGGACCTGGTGGCCCTGTCCCGGCGCGTGCACGACGCAGGGCACGTGGCCGTGCCCGATCAGGTACAGGGGCAGCAGGTCGCGGGTGCGGAAACGGCCGGGCCGGCGGATGCCGGCATTGACGTGTGTATTGGGGAAACCGTGCTTGAGGGTTCCGTAGACGAAGAGCAGGGGCATGGTCGGACCTGTGGCTGAGCCCGGAAATGTACCGCAACGCGGCCCGCACGGACCGGGCCGGCGGCACAATGGGCCTGGGCCGCACCACGGGTGCGCACGACACGACGAAAGGGCCTGCTCCATGGATGACACATTCGACGCCTATTGCATCTCGCGCACCGACGGCCTCGTCAGCGCGGATTTCGCGACCATGCGTGTTGCCGACCTCGATCCGGGCGAGGTGCTGGTGCGCGTGGCCTATGCCAGCATCAACTTCAAGGACGCACTGGCCGCCACCGGCAAGGCGCCGATCATCCGCCGGTATCCGTGTATCGGCGGCATCGACGCCAGCGGTGTCGTCGAGCGCTCGGACTCGCCGCGTTTCAAGCCCGGCGACAAGGTCATCGTGCACAGCCACGGGTTCGGCGTCTCCCACCATGGCGGATACGCCGGCATGGCGCGGGTGCCGGCCGAATGGGTCAACCGCATCCCCGACGGCATGGACGTGCTGGAGGCGATCACGATCGGCGTGGCCGGCTACACGGCGGCGCTGGCGGTGGAGCTGATGGAGCACAACGGCCTGGCGCCGTCGCGCGGCAAGGTGCTGGTCAACGGCGCCTCGGGCGGAGTCGCAAGCATCGCCATCGACATGTTGTCGCAGCGCGGCTACCACGTGGTTGCCGCGACGCGCAAGCTGCAGGAGCAAGACTACCTGCTGGGGCTGGGTGCGGCCGAAGTCGTCGACGCCGGCTCGCTGGTGGTGGGCAGCAAGCCGCTGGAGTCGGCGTTGTGGCAAGGCGCCGTCGACTCGCTCGGCGGCGACGCGCTGGCCGGCCTGACGCGCACGATGCAGCGCGACGGTGTCATCGCCAGCCTGGGCAATGCGATGGACATCCATTTCTCCACCACCGTGATGCCCTTCATCCTGCGCGGCGTGCGGCTGATCGGCGTGAACTCCGACAACGAGGCGCCGCTGCGCGAACACCTGTGGCAACGCATGGGCAGCGACCTGCGGCCGCGGCACCTGGCGCGCATCGCGCAGGTCCATCCGTTCGACCAGCTGCCGGCGTTGATGCAGGAGGTGGTCGGGGGACGCATCAAGGGGCGCACCGTGATCGCGGTGGGCACGGGACAGACCTAGGCGCAGGCCCGGGTGATGGCGGGAGCGTGCCCGGCGGCGGCGCTGGCGCGATGCGACGGCCGTGCACCGCGCCGTCGGACGGTCCGGCGTCCTACCGGCCGGGTCGGGGCCTGCGCGGCGGTCCGGGGCGTGCGGCGGTGCGGCAGGCGCGGCGGTAGGCCAGCAGGGTCTGCTGTGCGCGCCCGAGCACGCTTTCGAGCGGGTAGTCCACCGGCGTCGGGTCGGCTGCCGTCAGGCCCGAGGGCAGGCCGCTGAGCAGTTCCAGGCCTTCGCCCGCGTGCGCGAAGGCGTGGATGTGGAAACGGCCCTGCGCCACCGCGTGCACCACGGCCGGGTCGAGCATCAGGTGGCGCAGGTTGCGCGCGGGTATCAGCACGCCCTGGCTGCCGTCCAGTCCCGCGGCCTCGCAGACACGGAACCAGCCTTCGATCTTCTCGTTGATGCCGCCCACCGGCAGCACCTCGCCGTGCTGGTTGAGCGCGCCGGTCACCGCAATGCCCTGCAGCAGCGGCACGCCGGCCAGCGACGAGAGCAGCGCGAACAGTTCGGCGCACGACGCGGAGTCGCCTTCGACACCGTGATACTCCTGCTCGAACACGATGGATGCGTCGAGCGCCAGCGGTGCCAGGTGCGCGAACAGCGCGGTGAGGTAGCTGTGCAGGATCAGCACGCCCTTGTCGTGGATGGGCCCGGACATTTCGACCTCGCGTTCGATGTTCAGCAGGCCCCGGGTGCCGGCGTGGGTGCGCGCGCTCACGCGCACCGGCAGGCCGAAGCGCCAGTCGCCGAGGTCGACCTGAGTCAGGCCGTTGATCTGCCCGGTCTGGCGGCCCTGCAGCGTGATCAGGCGCTCGCCGTCGGCGATGGATTCGCGCAGGCGCTGCTCCGGGTAGTCGTGGCGCAGGCGTTGCGCCGCCAACGCGCCGTCCACGTCCGCCGCTTCGACGAGGCGGCCCGAGCGGGCGCGGCACAAGGCCGCGCTCTCGGCCACCAGGGCCTCGGTGCGCGCAAAGATGGCGCTCTGGCGCGCCTGGTCGTCGACGGCGCGGTGCGTGTCCTCCAGCAGGCGGGCCATCGCGGCCGCCGAGAGCTGCGGCAGGCCCAGCTTGCGGCAGGTATGGGCGACAAACACGCCGGTGGCCTGGCGCGTGTCGTCGCTGGCGGAGAAACTCTCGGCGAAATCGACCTTGACGCGAAAGCGCCGGGCGAACTCGGGATCCTGCTCCTGCAATGCGTAATACAGCTCGACCGAACCGATCAGGATCAGCTTCACGTCTGCATCCACCGGTTCGGGACGCAGCGACACTGCCGCCATCGGCATCAGGGCGGCGCCCGGTTCCTCGATCTGCACCCGCCCGCTGCGCAGGTAACGGTGCAGCCTGGCCCAGGTCAGCGGGTCGGTCAGCAGGTCGCTCAGCTGCAGCAGCAGAAAGCCGCCGTGGGCCTTGAGCAGGCTGCCGGCACGTACGCGCGAGAAGTCGGTCATCAGCACGTCCTCCTCGGCCTGGTACTCGATGCTGCCGAACAGCGCGTGTGCCATCGGGTTGTCTTCCTCGATCACCGGCGCGCCGGTCAGTCCGTCGTTGTCGACCACCACGTTGACCCGGTACTGGGCCAGCAGCTGCTCCAGCGCGGCCAGGCGTTCTTCGTCGTCGCTGTCCTGCGCGATGAAGAGTTCGACGTGTTCCAGCACGTCGTGCAACACGCGCTCGAGGTAGTGTCCGAGCTTGACCGAATCCTTGATCTGCTTCTTCAGGCCGACGCGGATCTGCTGGATCTCGTGCTCGAGCAGCGGCTTGACGACCTGCCGGCGCAGTGCCGCCAGGGCCTCGTTCATGACCCGGGCCATGGGGCGGGTCTTCTCCAGGAACTGCGCGATCTGTTCGCGCAGTTCCGCCTCGGCCAGGTCCACCTCGGCCCGGCGCTCGCGCGGCAACGTGCGCGCCGCGGCGGCCGTCAGTGCCTTGCCGTCGTCGCCGACCAGCGTGAACACCAGATGCCCGGCGTCGCGGAACAGGTTGAAGTGGCGCTGCTCGGCGAACGCCTCCAGCTCGGCGAACGCCTTGGACTCCTCGCTCTTGTAGCTGTCTTCGATGCGCTCGCTTTCGGCCTTGAAGTCCTCGCTGGCCAGGCGCAGCGGGATGTCCCGTTGCACGGTCTTGCACAGCTGCTGCATCAGCTGGCGCAGCTGCCGGCCCTGGCCGGGTGGCATGCGCAAGGCGCGGGGCCGCTCGGGCGCGTCGAAGTTGTGCAGGTAACACAGGTCGGGCGGAACGCTCCGCGTGGCTGCGACGCTGCGGGCCAGTTCGCGCAGCAGCGACGAACGGCCGCTGCCGACTTCGCCGAGCACGAACAGGTGGTAGTCGGCCTGCTCCATGGACAGGCCGAACCGTGCCGCCTGCTCGGCGCGCGCCTGGCCGATCCAGGGCACGGACTGCGACAGCAGCTCCGACGTGTCCGCAAAACCCAGCGAAGCCGGGGAGATGGTCAGGCGCAGTTGCTCGGGTTTCAGTGGCGTGGCGGGCATGGCGGGTTTCGTGGACTGGAGGCGCTTCCGGCCTGGCAACGCGCGGACGGAGCGATTGCACATCAACGGTACGTCGGTCGCCGGACCATGATGCCATGCCTGCGAGCCCGCGGCGCCGTGATGGCGCACCAGGCCGCCTCGCCATCGCAGGAGGGGGGGGCGGCGGGGCCAGGGTCGTACCGTGTCCGTATCGTCGACGGAAGGCGTGGATCGACTCCGGCACGGCCGCGTCCGTGCCGGCGTCAAGGCGGTGTGGCGGAGGTCCGTGTGTGGCCGTGCAAGCGGTCAGCGGTCGGGAATTCGCGGCACCGATCGGTGTCAGCCACGGCTCAGCCCGGGCATCCATCCGGGAACTGATCCCGGACCAGCTGGAGTTCGATGCCATGCTCCAGCCAGGCCTTGAGGCCTGCCAGCACCATGGTGTAGCCGCCCTTGGCATCGACGGCCTGGCTCCGTACTTCGTCGGGCGTGCCGCGAAAACCCCAGTTGGTGATCGTGACCAGGGTGGCGTCGCCGCCGCGGTCCTCGAACCGCCACTCGACGATGGTGGGGTCGTTTTCCCATGCGATGCGTATGCGCGCGTTCGCCTCGAATTCCCTGACCGTCAGGACATCGCCGACACCGAACATCTCCCAGTCCCAGCGCACCTGCGCGTCCTTCTCGAGCCGTCCGGTGCTCCGGGTGAACCAGAACCGGGTCGTGATGGCCGGATCGACGATGGCTTCGAACACGTCGGCGACGGGTCTTCGAACCAGCATCTGCGCCTGGATGCTCACAGTGTCTTCATGCACGCGGGTCTGCCCTCCGAGCTTGCACGGCCGTTGTCGGCCCATTCGATCGACGGACGAAGCATACGCTCATGTCCCGGGTGGAGCGGGGCGATGCCGTGCCTGGCATCAATGCCGCACGGTGCGAAGACTGAACGTTCGTCGAGTCCATCGTTGGGTCGAGGGGATGTCGGGGCGACATTGTCATCGTTGCCACCGATCTCGCCAAGCCGGTGTCCGTTGACCATGGCCCCGGGGGACCGGCCATGGCAGACGGTCCGTCCGAGCCGTGCCGACGGTGCTCCGACAGGCCGATGGCCCCGTTTGTAGCGGACCGGCGCCGCTATGCGTCCCGTGCCGGCCGGGGGCCGCCCTGCCTGGCGTGGACAGCCGCGTTGCGCAGGATGTCGATGAAGCCCCGTACCGTGGAGCTCACCTCGGTGTCGTCCCACACGATGCCGATGGCGCCGAAGCTGCTGGGGGTGCTCAGGTTCAGCCGGTGCACACTGCCTTGCCGGTGCAATGCGCGGGCCACCTGCCCGGCCAGCGCGGCGACGTCGCTGCCGCCTTCGAGCAGGGCCTGTATCAGTGGAATCGACGCCGTCTCCACATGCGCGCGGATCATCAGGCCGGCGTCCAGCAAGGCCTTTTCCAGCCTGCGACGCATCAGCGTATGCGGGGGTGGTGCGATCCAGGAGTAGGGTGCGAGCGAGGTCCAGCGCACGTCCGTCTGCGTGACCAGCGGGTGCCGGCGCCCGACCACGACTTCCATCGTGTCCTCGATCAGCACCTCGTTGCGGTAGCTGACGCCGTGCATGCGTTCGTCGATGGGCACGATGGCGACGTCGATGTCGCGTTGGTGGATCGCATCCATCAGTTGCAGGTAGGGCGCATCGGTGACCCGGATCGACACGCCGGGCGCAATGCTGCGGAACTGGCGTATGGCGTCGGGCAGCAGCGTCATCAGGCCCGAGTGGATGCTGCCCACGCGCAACTGGCCGGCGGCGCCGATGGCCGCCGACTGCAGGTCCGCCTGCGCGCGCCGCAAGTCGCCGACGATACGCACCGCGTGTTCCTTGAGGATGACGCCGGCCGGTGTCAGTTGCAGGCGCCGACCCCGGGTCAGCAACACGGTACCGATGGCGTCTTCCAGGTCCAGCAACCAGTGCGAGACCGCCGATTGCGTCATGTGCATGTCGATCGCGGCCTGCGTCAAGGTGGCTGACTCCGTCAGCACCAGAAAGGTCTCCAGGTGCCTGAACTTGAGGCGGCGTGTCCAGGATGCGTCTTCGATGGTCTTTGTCATGAGTGAATGCTAATAGCTCGTGCTGATTTTTTCATCCGAAATCCGGCGCGACAGCACCAATAATCGCTGCAGGTCAACCATCGATACCCAGATTCACCCAAACCGTTCGAAAGGAATGAACATGAGGAACAGCTCATTGCGTAGCCCGCTGCGCCGCGTATGGACCCTTGCACTGGCCGTGTTGCCTCTGGCGATGCTCGCAGGCGGCCCCGCCCAGGCCGCCGATGCCTGGCCGTCGCGCAACCTGACGCTGGTGCTGCCGCAGGCCGCTGGCGGTGGCACCGACACCGTCTCGCGCCTGTGGGCGGAGTTCGCGTCCCGGAAGCTGGGCCAGACCGTGGTGGTCGACAACAAGCCGGGCGCCGGCGGGGCGATCGCGGCCGGGTATGTGGTCCGGCAACCGGCGGACGGCTATACCGTCTACGTGTCCAGCGTGTCGCAGATGGTGCTCAACAAGTTCACCTACAAGTCGCTGCCGTACAACCCGGACCAGGACTTCCGGGGTGTGGCCATGCTCACCATCAATCCGTTCCTGCTGGTGGCCTCGAAGGAGTCGGGTATCCGCAACCTCGACGATCTGAAGCGCATCGCCAAGGCCGATCCGGGCAAGCTGAACTTCTCGTCGGCGGGCAAGGGCAACTCGACGCACCTCGTCATGGAACTGCTGGCGCAGCAGGTCGGCGTCAAGCTGACGCATGTGCCCTACCAGGGCGAATCCAGGGGCATCACCGGCGTCATGAGCGGTGAGATCCAACTCATGACACCGGTGCTGAGCACTGGTGTGCCGAATGCGGTCGCCGGCCGTGTCGTGCCCCTGGTGGTGCTGGGTGCCAACCGTGCGCCGCAACTGCCCGATGTGCCGACGGCGCAGGAGGTGGGGCTGAAGGGCTTCGAGGCCATCGGCTGGCTCGGCCTGGCGGTGCGTGCCGGTACGCCCGACAACGTCGTGACCCGCCTGCACGAGATTTCCCAGCAGTTCCTGGCCGACCCGGACGTTGCCGCACGGCTGCGCTCCATGCAGGTCGATGCCATGCCCGGCCCGGCGGATGCATTGCAGACCCATATCGCGAAGGACACGCAGCGCTGGGGCGCCGTGATCAAGGATCTGGGGCTGGCCAACGACTGACGATCGCCTGGCCGTCGCAGCGCGGCCCGTGCACCGTTCCGGTTTCAACGAAAGTCATTGATGAAGAAGCACTATCGCGCCATGGCGTGCGCGCCACAGCCCGAGGCCGCCGAAGTCGGGATCGAGATCCTGCGGGCCGGCGGCAACGCCGTCGATGCCGCAGTGGCGATCGGCATGGTCCAGACCGTGATCGACCCGCTGATGTGCGGCATCGCCGGTTTCGGCTCGATGGCGGTGTATCTGCCCGGGCGCCAGACCCATGTCTACCTGGATTTCCATGCGCGCGCACCGGCGAGTTCGCGTGCAGACATGTGGGTGCCCCATCTGCAGGGCGAGGCGCGCGACGGTTACGGCTTCATCCTGAAGGACTTCGTCAACGAGCTGGGTTACGCGTCGATCGCCGTGCCCGGCACGCTCAAGGCCTTTCACGAGGCCCAGCAGGAGTTCGGCGTATTGCCCTGGTCCGAGGTGCTGCAGCCGGCCATCGACTGGGCGCGTCGGGGCTGGACGGTGCGACCGCACGTCCGGGACTTCTGGAGCATGCCCTCCGAGATGGGGCACGCGGCGCACTCGGCCCGTATCGCCTGGTCGCGCAGCGGCAGGCAACTGTATTGCCGCGAAGACGGCACACCCAAGGACGTCAACGAGCGCGTCGTCAACACCGACTATGCCGACACGCTGGCCCTGATCGCGCGCGAGGGGGCGGATACGTTCTATACCGGTGCGCTGGCCGAGCGCATGGTGCGCGACATCCGGGAACATGGTGGCCATGTCACGCTGGACGATCTCGCGCACTACCGCGTCCTGCGCAGTGATCCGCTGCGTGGCAGCTACCGGGGCTACGAGGTGACGACCAACCGTCCGCCCGGCGGCGGCGTGATGTTGTTGCAGATGCTCAACGTGCTCGAGAACTTCGACCTGCAGGCGATCGGCCACAACACGACCGAATACCTGCGCGTGGTCGCCGAAACCATGAAACGCTCGTCGGCGGACAAGGACCGCTACCTCGGCGACCCGGCTTTCGTCGACGTGCCCTACGAGCTGCTGCTGGACAAGGCGCAGGCGGCGCGATATGCGGAATCGATCCGGCAAGGGGAAGTGGCGCATGTGCCGCGCTTGAACGCCGGTGCGTTGTCCAAGGACACCACGCAGGTCAGCGTCGTCGATGCGGCCGGCAACTGCGTGTCGATGACGCATTCGCTGGGGCTGCCCTCCGGCGCCATCACCGACGGCCTGGGCTTCATGTACAACGGATGCATGGCCCAGTTCGACCCCCGGCCGGGGCATGCCGCGTCGATCGCGCCGGGCAAGGCGCGTTTCTCGGCCGTGTGTCCGAGCATCGTGTTCCGGGACGGAAAACCCGCGATGGTCATCGGAGCGCCCGGGGCGACCCAGATCGTCATGGGTGTGCTGCAGGCCACCCTCAACGTGCTGGAATTCGGCATGACGATGACGGAAGCCGTTTGTGCGCCGCGGTTTTCCGCCACCAGCGACGTCGTCGACATCGCCAACCGCATTCCCCACCGGGTGTCGCAGGAATTGCAGGCGATGGGATACGACGTGCGCCGCGATGCCCGCACCTATGGTTTTGCGTCCGTGCACGGCATCCGCATCACGCCCCAGGGGCTGGACGGTGGAGCCGACCCCAATCACGACGGGTATTGGATGGGGTTGTAGGTGGGGCAGGGCGGGCCCGGCGCGGGTCCTGCAATAGCCGTCATCGCCCGCCCATGGCCAGCTTGACCAACTCCGCCACGCGAAGCACGTCGTCGTGGCTGTGAAAACGCAGCTCGATCCACGGCGACGTGGCCGCGCGTGTCGGGTGGTGCACCGACCCGCGCGGGTGCTCCAGTCCCAGTGACGCGATGTGCTTGCGTGTCAGGCGCAGATCGAGTTCGTTGTCATGGTGGAAATGCGCGAACTCCTTGCCCCGGAACAACAGCGCCGTTCCGCCCGCCACCGGGGACGGCTCGGCGCTGAAGCCGTCGATCGGCGCGAGCAGTTGCAGCAACGCGTGTTTCGCCGATGGCACGGCAGGCCCGGGCGTTTCGGGCAAGCCCGTCGTGCGGGCCACGGCTTCGCATGCCCCGGGATGGGCCGACCTACGGCTTGCCATCGCGCTTCTCCCGTCGTTGCCGTGCGGTCTCGACCGCCTGTTGAATCCTGCGTTCGCGTGTCTGCGGCCTGGCTGCTTCGTCGATGCGCCGGACGATGTAGTTCTGTTCGCCCGGTGGCAATGACCGGAACGCCTCTGCGGCAGCTTGCGCGCGCAGCGCCTGCGCCAGGTCGTCCGGTATCGCGGCACGGGAACGATCGAGAACCGTGATCTGCATGCGAATGGGGTCACCCGTCCCGGTGTTCGTTTCCTTGCGCACGCGTGCCTTGATGCGAACGTAGTGCCGGCCACCCCCGACCGGGAACAGGCTCACCTGGAATGGCGTCGAGTCATTGACGCGCGCCAGGACCAGCACAGGCCCCTTGGTCCCCAGTGCCTCGGTGACTTCGGCCGGCACGGGAACGGCGCAGTAGTCCATCCCTTCGGCCCAGTTTTCCAGGACGGCCTGAAACGAGAACTGCCGGCCTGCGGCGGGTGCGTGTTGCATGACTCGGGCATGTGCGGGGATCAGGCGGTAGTGTGCCAGGAAGGAAGGAGGGAAAGAAGGGGGCGGCCTGATGCGGGCCGCCGGCTCATCCGGTGCTCAGGCCTCGGGCACATGGCATACCGCTTCGATGTTGTGGCCATCCGGGCCGATGACGAAGGCGGCGAAGTAGCTGGCGTGATAGTGCGTGCGCAGACCCGGGGGGCCGTTGTCCGTGCCGCCCGCCTGCAACGCTGCACGATGGAACGCCCGGACCTGTTCGCGACTCTCCGCCGTGAAAGCCAGGTGAAGATGCGCGGGCGTCTCGCGGGTCTGGTACAGGCACAGAGATACCGTGCCCTGGGGGTGACTCAACTCGACGCCGTCCGGCGGCCACTCGCGGATATCGGTGACGCCGAGCGGCTCCAGGGCCTTGATGAAGAATGACCTGCTGGCCGCATAGTCGCTGACGCCGAACTTGACGTGATCGAACATGGCTTCTTCTCCTGGGGTGGTTGTGCGCCGATGCAGCCAGGCACATCGCATATGCGCCATCGCCTGCTTTCCGAGCTGTCCGAGCGCCAGGGCCGCAGCGGCTGAGCTTGGGG